>JAYUBR010000805.1:0-14344 GCA_043740775.1 Ferruginibacter sp.
TTTCTAAAAAATAAAAACTATGTATCCGGAAGAAATAGTAATACCAATGAAGGAAGAGCTGACTGAAAATGGCTTTGTTGAAATGTTAACGGCTACTGAGGTAGATACCAAATTAGCCAATGAAGGAACTACGCTTGTAGTAATTAATTCTGTATGTGGCTGCAGCGCAGGAACTGCAAGACCAGGTGTTTTAATAGCTGTGCATAACAGCCCGAAAAAACCTGATAATTTAACTACCAGTTTTGCAGGTTTTGATGTAGATGCAGTAAAAAAAATAAGGGAACATTTATTGCCTTATCCTCCATCATCTCCATCCATTGCTTTATTTAAAAATGGACAGTTGGTGCATTTTATTGAAAGGCATAATATCGAAGGAAGAAGCGCACAAATGATTGCTGAAAATCTGATTGGTGCTTTTGAACAATACTGCAATTAAAAAACAATGAACGTTATTCAGTCCCGGAACTTTGTGTTTCGGGATTTTTATTTACGACACTATCACTTTGCTGCAAAGAATAATTGAATATCTTGCAGCACTTAATTTAACAGGCATGTATCCCAATTTATATTACGTTTTTAAAGACTGGTTTGGAGTAGAATGGAAGGCATTTTACTTATTAAATACTTTTGGTTTAATGGTAGCATTGGGCTTTGTATCTGCTGCAATTGTTTTATCAAGCGAATTAAAACGTAAAGAAAAACAAGGATTGTTACTACCAAGAGAGGAAGCGATTACTGTTGGAATGCCAGCTTCTTTTTTAGACTTGTTTGTAAATTTTGTAACAGGGTTTGTGTTTGGATATAAACTATTTGGTTTGTTGTTGAATAAACCGGATGATATCACCCCTCAAACTTATATTTTTTCAAGAGATGGAAATTTACTGGCTGGTATAATTGTAGGTACTGTGC
The DNA here is from genome assembly GCA_043740775.1 of Ferruginibacter sp. GTDB lineage: Bacteria > Bacteroidota > Bacteroidia > Chitinophagales > Chitinophagaceae > Ferruginibacter. Next base: position 910 of record JAYUBR010000805.1, read on the forward strand.
TGATTGCTTTAAAATGGTGGGAAAAAAATAAGCAAAAGCTAAAAGAACCTGAGCAAAGAAATGTAAGAATATGGCCGCATGACAGGGTAGGGGATATCATCATTCTTGGTTTAATATTTGGCATTTTAGGGGCTAAGTTATTTGATGCTATGGAAAACCTGGATGAACTGATCAGCGATCCTATCGGTACACTTTTTTCTGGCGGTGGGTTGACTTTTTACGGTGGTTTAATTTTAGCCGCAATTGCTATTTGCTGGTTTGCGTATAGAAAAGGGATCAAACTGGTTCATTTAACTGATGCAGTAGCACCTGCATTGATGATTGCATACGCAGTGGGCCGCATTGGTTGCCAGGTTGCAGGCGATGGCGACTGGGGAATTTATAACAGCGCTTATTTAAGTGATGATTATGGAAAAGTAAAGGAATGTAAACCAGGTGAATTTAACCAGGAACTTAAGAAATATGCCAGCTATCATTTAGAAAGAAGAATATTGGATAGCGGAAATATATACACTTACATACCAGCCGCCCGAACCTTTGCCAGCCTGGAGGCTGTTCCTCATCTTTCTCTTAAAGGCCCTTCTTTTTTGCCAAAATGGATGGTTGCTTATTCTTACCCAATGAATGTAAATAAAGATGGGAAAAAGATACCGGGTTGTAACGAAGAGCATTGCCGGGCACTGCCGCAACCTGTTTTTCCTACTGCTTTTTATGAAACTGTAGGCTGTACCCTGCTTTTTTTAATGCTTTGGGCTTATCGTAAACGGGTAAAAATACCGGGAATAATGTTTGGGGCATATCTTATTATAAATGGATTTGAACGTTTTTTTATAGAAAAAATCCGGGTGAATCATCTTTATTCTGTACTTGGATTTCAATTAAGCCAGGCAGAAATAATTGCCTTTTTTCTGATATTTGCCGGGGTTGTACTCATTGTTATTGCTAAAATAAAATATGCCAGGGACCGGTAACAATCTTTCTTTCTAATCACCTATCATCTCATTAAATTCTATTTACCAGTCATCGGTAGAATAATACCATTTGTGTATTCTACTGTTCCATGTATTGCAAAGTACCTACTTTTGTTATGTACAATTCAAAACAAAGTATAAAGCATAACCATGAAACAATTATTAAACCTGCTGACTGCTATGAGTATAAGTATAGTCAGCCTAGCGCAATCAAACGGCAAAATTTCAGGTACGATTAAAGATGGTGGTAACCAGCAAATAATTGACGCTGCTACAATTTCATTGCTGCATAGTAATGATAGCAGCCTGGTAAAGGCCGCCATCACAGATAAGGAAGGAAATTTCGTTTTCGAAAATATTAACGAAGGCAACTATTTTGTAGCTGCCACTTCCACCGGCCACAAAACAGTTAACAGTAAATCATTTGTTTTGTCGGCAGATAGGCCCTCCATTGTTGTGGAAGTTTTGCAACTGCTTCCGGTTGACAAGGATCTAAAAGACGTAACTGTAATTTCTAAAAAAGCTTTTATAGAAAGAAAGATTGATAAAACAGTTGTAAATGTAGATGCTTCTGTAACTAATGCCGGTTCAACAGCCATGGATGTGTTGGAAAAAAGCCCTGGTGTTACGGTTGATAAGGATGGCAATATCAGCCTGAAAGGTAAGCAGGGTGTTATGATAATGCTGGATGGCAAACCCTCTTACCTTTCCGGCGCGGAACTGGCCAATTTGTTAAGAAATATGTCTTCCACCAATCTAGATCAGATTGAAATTATGACCAACCCTTCTGCAAAATATGATGCAGCCGGTAACTCAGGTATCATCAACATCAAAACCAAAAAAAATAAGCAAAAAGGATTTAACGGAAGTGTTACTCTTGGCTACGGACAAGGGGTATATGCAAAAACAAATAACAGCCTAAACTTAAACTACCGCAATGGAAAGTTCAATGTATTTAGCACTTTAAGTGTTAATCAACGCAAAAATTATCAGCATCTGCATATCAACCGTGTTTACAGAAATACTGATCAGTCAGTGAGTGCCATATTTGATCAAAACGCCAGAATGATACATAATAACGGAAGCAATAGTGGCAAAATTGGAGTAGATTATTATGCAAGTAAAAAAACAACTGTTGGGTTTGTTGTGTCGGGTTTTATAAATCCTGAAAAACAAACAAACCTTAATACAAGCTATCTTAAAAACAGGTTTGGTATAGTTGACTCTGTTGCAGTTTCTACCGGTGCAGAAGATGGATCATGGAAAAATGGTGCCATCAATTTTAATCTTCGCCACCAGTTTGATTCAACAGGAAGAGAGCTTACAATGGATGTTGATTACATGGATTACAATGCTACCAAAACACAGCCATTCAGCAATATTACTTATCTGCCAAACGGTACTGTTTCCAACAGCAATCAACTGGTGGGAGAATTACCTTCTGTAATAAAAATTTATTCGGCAAAAGCTGATTATACACATCCTTTAAAAGGTGGTGTAAAAATTGAAACAGGAGTAAAAATGAGTTTTGTAAATACCGATAATACAGCGGGATATTTTAATATCATCAATGATGTTAAGCATCCTGATTATGAAAAAACCAATCGCTTCAGGTATAAAGAAAATATTAATGCAGCCTATTTAAATGCAAGTAAAGAAATTAAAAAATGGGGTTTCCAGGCGGGGCTAAGGCTTGAAAATACCAATTATTCAGGCAACCAGTTTGGTAACTTTCAAAGAGCCGACAGTTCATTTACAAAAAGTTATGTGGGGCTGTTTCCAACCATATTTGTGAGCTACAATGCCAACGAAAAAAATCAGTTTAGTTTTTCTTACGGCAGACGAATTAACCGTCCTGCTTACGAAGACCTTAATCCATTTATGTTTTACCTGGATAAATATACTTATGGCGAGGGCAATCCCTTTTTACGTCCTTCTTATGCCAATGTATTGGAGATGTCGCACACATTTCAGCAGTGGTTAACAACAACAGTAAATTATTCTCACACAAAAGATTTATTCAGTGAAACCTTTGAACCAAGGGGATATGCCACAGTTATCAAGCAAGGTAATTTTGCAAGTTCTGACAATGGAAGTATTTCTGTAAGTGCTCAAAAATCGCTCACTAAAATATGGACCTTGATTGTTTATTCAGAAGCCAATTATAGTCAATATAAAGGGCTAACATTTGGAAATTCTAAAAAGAGAACCGGCTCTACATATTTAATCAATATCAATAACCAGTTTAAATTTAATAAGGGCTGGGGTGCTGAATTATCGGGTTTCTACCGTACCAAAGGTATTGAAGGGCAGATATCAATCAATCCTTTAAGCCAGGTAAATGCCGGTGTGCAAAAGGAAATTTTAAAGACGAAAGGAACGCTTAAATTAAATATCATGGATGCATTTTTCTCCATGATACAAAATGGCAAAATTGATATTTTGAATACCGATGCAAGTTTTCATCAGTATGGAGATTCAAGGGTTGTTTCGCTCAACTTTACCTATCGTTTTGGTAAACCGATAAAAGGTGTTCAAAAAAGGCAAACCGGAGGTGCAGGAGATGAGCAGAACAGGATTAAAGGTGTAAATTAAAATGTTTCTTTTAATAAAAACGCAGCCTGTTAAGGGCTGCGTTTTTTATGTTACCAAAGGTATCTTTAATAAATGGCTGTTGCAGATTCCTGTAGGTGTGTGGCATTTTTATAAACAGGCAGGGTAATTGTAAAGCAGGCACCTTCACCAGGTTTACTGATTACATTAAATTCACCATTATTGGATTTAATAAAATCCCGGCAAATCATTAATCCCAGTCCTGTACCCATTTCTTTGCCGGTTCCTAAGGTAGTATAATATTTTTCACTGAATATTTTTGCGAGTGCTTCTTCACTGATTCCTACACCATCATCTTTAACCATTAGCCTTATATTATCCGTATTCTTTTCTGAAAAAATCTCCACCCGGCCACCTGGGTTTGTAAATTTAAGCGCATTGCCTATAAGGTTGCGTAAAATTGTTTTCATCATGTCTGCGTCTGCATAAGCACAGGTATTGGGCTCAATATTATTGATTAGTTCTATGCCTTTTTCTGTAGCTTTTTTAGAAAAAAGCTTATAAGTATTTGCCGTAATCTTACTGAGTTCAAGGCTTTGCAGCGTTACCTTACTTTCATTTAATTGATTGCGGGCCCAGCTTAGCAGGTTGTCCATCAGTTCAACACATTTATCAACTTCTGCATTTACACCAGGCAAGCTCATCATCATTGCTTCTCTTGAAAAACCTCCTTTTGCAAATGCGTCCATTATATTTTTAAGAGCATATATTGAAGTTCTGAGATCGTGAGAAATAATGGAGAATAATTTTATCTTGATATTATTGAGTTCTGTTAACTCAATATTTTTTTGTTGCAGTAAAACAGATTGTTGTTCTATCTGTTTTGTTTTGAAAAGAATATTTTTATTGGTAACCCTAAGCAATTCTTTTTTTGCTTTGATGGATCTTTCATATTTCCATACCTGAAACTTAATCAGGTACATGGTAATAAATATCATTAAAAAGGAACACAGGTAGTTAAAGCTGGTATAATATATAGCGGGGGAATTTGTTTCTGCAATGCCGGTATGATTTTTAAAATAGAAATGTAAACCTATGTAGAGTAACAAAGAGTAACTAAATGCAGGAATAATATTTTTTATTCTGTGAAGAAAAAAGAAAGCCAGCATCATATAAAGAATGAGGTAAATTTCAGTACCTGAATCTGGTGTTGTTAAACTTGAACATGCCAATAAAAAAGGAATGGTAGCAAAAGAAATAATTGTAGCAGACTTGTAAAGATGACGATATATTAATAAAAATAAAAAGAGAAATATTAATACGAGGGCAAAATTGGAAGCGACAGTCCAATAACTATAGTAACCCGGCGCTAGTGACAAAGTGTAGAAGGCCCGGATAAATGCCAAACAAAAACCACTAAAATTCAGGATATTAAAAATTACGAGTCTTTTTTTCTCATATTCTGAAAGATAATCGGAGTACCCTATATGTTTTATTTTGTGGATTATGTTTTGTAAAAAAATCATAATTGATAAAGAACATTAGTTATTTTAATAGGAATGTTGGAATATCACAATGGGATATATTTTAATAAATATAGTTTTTTTGTGTTAATTGATAAAAATTATTTGTAAACCAAACACAAATCATTTTTTTTATGGAAGATGGGAAAGTAACAAAGGAGCTTGAGCTATTTAATATTACCATTTCAGTAAAAAAATAAAACACTTAATTTTGTAATTCATTTTTAGAAATATTTTATAAAACCTTCATCATGCCATCATTTGATTTTGCCAGTAAAGTTGATCTGCAAACATTAGACAATGCAATTAACACAGTTAGTAAAGAAATTACCAATAGGTTCGATTTTAAAGGAAGCCACGTATTGATTGAACTAATCAAAAAAGACTTTAAAGTAAACCTGGAAGCAGATAGTGAAATGAAACTCAGCCAGATCATAGATGTACTCATCAGCAGAAGTATGAAACAGGGGCTTGCAGCAGAAGTATACGATTTATCTAAAGAGCCACATCAAAGTGGAAAAATTGTGAAGCAGGAAATACCCGTTAGAAATGGTATTAAACAAGAGGATGCAAAAAAAATAGTAAAACTGATAAAAGACAGCGGGTTAAAAGTGCAGGCTGCTATTATGGATGACATCATCCGCATTACTGGTAAAAAAATTGATGACCTGCAGGATGTAATACAGGCATCTAAAAGCTGGGATTTAGGCATTGCTCTACAACAAACCAATATGAAAAGTTAAGCTATCGTAAATTTAATATTGAAAGCATAAATGACCCAATTTTTTTTGAAGCATTGTTTCTTTCAGTAGTCATTATTAGTTTATTTGCGTTACTTTTGCATTCTTTAAAAATCGCATGGCAAAATCCATGCACAAACTTTTACAATTATGAAAAAAGATTTGCATCCCAAAAATTACCGCTTTGTAGTTTTCAAAGATATGAGTAATGGAACTACCTTTTTAAGCCGTTCTACTGCTAACTCAAACGAAATGATCAAGCACGAAGATGGTAAAGAATACCCTGTAATTAAACTGGAAATTTCAAATACATCTCACCCGTTTTATACCGGTAAAAATGTATTGGTGGATACTGCAGGACGTATTGATAAATTTAAGAGACGTTACGAAAAGAAAGCAAATTAGTATTCTTTACTATCTTGGTTTCTTATGTAAATACTTTATGTCCCTTCGGTTTCCGGGGGGATTTTTTTATTTTATAACAATTGGGTTGATAATTTTTTGCTTTGTAATTTAGATGCATGACAGTAATACCGGATGATCATTTTTTTAAGGAGCAATTATATCCTTTTACCGCAACAAGGCAGGTTGCCGATATCCGCATAGGTATACTCACCATCCGTGAAAAATGGGCTTTGATTGCACAGGTTATTAATACCGGCATAGATACTGTAAAAGTACCTGCCAATATTATTCCCACAAAAGATAATGTACATACTATTTTAAATGCCTTCGGTAATAACAAGGCATTGGTGAATGACGAAAATGTAAAAAGCATTCAGCAGCCATGGGACATTTTTTTATTCAATGGATGGGCCTTACAAAAAGATTTTGAACTCATTACCACAGGAAGAAAATCAGGACATTTATCACCCACCAATAACACAATCATACCCCAAAATATTTTTATAGAAGAAGGCGCAACAGTGGAGCATAGTATTATCAATGCCAGTGGCGGGCCTGTTTATATAGGCAAAAATGCAGAGGTAATGGAAGGATGTATGATACGTGGACCCTTTGCATTGTGCGAAGGAGCTACGCTTAAAATGGGTAGTAAAATTTATGGTGCAACTACAATTGGTCCTCATTGTGTGGCTGCAGGCGAAATTAAAAATTCGGTCATGTTTGCCAACAGCAACAAAGCGCATGACGGATATTTGGGGGATAGTGTGATAGGCGAGTGGTGCAACCTCGGAGGTGGTACCACCACATCCAATGTAAAAAATACAGCAGGTAATGTGCATGTATGGAACAATAAAATAAGTGGTTATCAGGAAATGGGGTTAAAGTGTGGATTGCTAATGGGCGATTACAGCCGGGCTGCCATCAATACTTCTTTTAACACAGGCACTGTTGTTGGCGTTTGCTGCAATATTTTTGGTGAGGGGTTTCCGCCAAAATTAATAACTGATTTTACCTGGGGCAAGGAAAGATATTTTTTTGATAAAGCTTTGCAGGATATTGACAACTGGAAAAAACTAAAAGGCGCTTTTCTTACCGAACAGGAAAAAATAATTTTAAAACAACTTTACAATCAATAAACATTTAAAACATGAGAAAACAAATAGCTGTGGCTAACTGGAAAATGAACCTTACTATTCAGCAAGGTGAAACGTTGGTAAAAGAACTGGTGGAAGCAACACAGAAATTAAATGAAAACCAGGAAGCTGTATTTGCAGTTCCTTTTCCTTACCTGGTAAATGTAAAAAATATACTGGCTGGCAAGAGTCATGTTTTTGTAGCAGCGCAAAATTGCTACAACAAAGTATCGGGAGCCTATACAGGCGAAGTGAGTGCCGAAATATTAAAAAGCATTGGAACAGATTATGTGATTATAGGCCACAGCGAGCGCAGGGAATATTTTGCTGAGAGTAACCAGGTGCTGGCTGATAAAATTGACATCTGCACTGAGTACGGTTTAAAACCAATTTTTTGCTGTGGTGAAGCGCTTGAAATAAGGGAAGCCGGTACTCAGAATATCTTTGTAGAAAAGCAGATTAAAGAAAGTCTTTTTCACTTATCTGCAGCACAGTTAACCGGTTTTGTAATTGCCTACGAACCAATCTGGGCAATTGGTACAGGCAAAACAGCTACCAGCGCACAGGCACAGGAAATACATGCTCACATACGCAGTGTATTAACTACAGGATATGGCAATGACGTGGCAGAAAGCATTTCTATTTTATATGGAGGTAGTGTAAAAGCAGCTAACGCAAAAGAAATATTCAGCCAGCCGGATGTTGATGGCGGGCTTGTTGGAGGCGCTTCTTTAATGGCCACAGAATTTGCAGCCATCATAAGAAGTTTAAAATAATTGTTCAGTAAAATTTACATAAGGTCTAATGCCTTTGCAAAAAAAGTAAAGTTAAAGGGTAAAACTAATGAAGCATAACCACCGGCATATGCATATGTTACAACAAGGCCTGCGATTGAAAGCAGGAATAATATCCAATAAATACCGGTTGATTTTTTAGTTGTTTCCATTTATAAATATTTTTTGGCAAAAATAAGGTAAAACAAACACAATTGTTTTGCCTTACCTTTTCATTTTTATTTTTTGTTTTTAGTGATTTTAAAATCGGTTAAGCCAGCAATTGCTTAGACTTATTTTATTGTGTATTCTTTACATTTTGCAGCAAAGGTTTTATATTGCTGCTAATTAACCTACTTCACAAATGACCATTAACTTTTATTTGCGGTTTCATCTCCAATTCGGACAAACAATGTATGTTTCAGGTAACTGTGATGCTTTAGGAAATTATGATCAAACCAAAGCTATCCCATTGCAATACCTGAACGACGAGTTTTGTCATTGCAAGGTTGAAATACCTGTTACAGAAATTGATGCCACCAATATTGAATACCATTATATTTTAAAAGATGCCAATGGAAATGATATTGTTGAATGGAAAGATGACAAGCAGATTGATTTTACAGAAAAACATATTATCCAACTGGCATTAATTGATACCTGGAACCACGCAGGTACAATTGAAAATGCATTTTATACCAAACCATTCAAAGACGTTTTATTAAAAAACGGTAGTGCGGTTGCACAAACCGAAACTGCCGCTGATATTACAGCCACACACGAGTTTAAAGTAAAGCACCCGCTACTTAAAGAAAATGAAGTGTTGTGTATAACGGGTAGTGGAAAAGCATTGGGTGAATGGAATACGGTATCGCCTTTACTGCTAACTAAACAAGATAACTGGTGGATAATAAAAATTAATCTTTCCGAAAGCGGTTTTGCATTGTCTTATAAATACGGTATTTATAACGTTAAAGAAAAATCATTTATTTGTTTTGAAACAGGGGATAACCGTTTATTGCCGGGCGATAGCGGCAAAGGAAAACTTACAATCCTGCACGACGGTTTTGTTCGCATAGCTTCTCTTAACTGGAAAGGGGCCGGGGTGGCTATTCCTGTATTTAGTTTGCGCAGCGAAAATAGTTTTGGTACAGGTGAATTTACCGATATAAAATTATTGGTTGACTGGGCAAAACAAACCGGGTTAAAATTAATACAATTGTTACCGGTAAACGATACCACTGCAACACATACCTGGCTTGATTCTTATCCGTATGCGGCTGTTTCTGCATTTGGTTTACATCCCTTATTTTTAAACCTCATCAAGGTTGCGGGTAGTAAAAATGCCGCTATTATAAAAGCAATCAAACAAAAACAAAAAGAGTTAAACGCATTGCCCGAAATAGATTATGAGCAGGTAATGCAATATAAGTTTGCTACTATAAAAAAATTGTATGATGAACAGAAAGAAGATTTCAGAAGCGATCTAAAATATTTTGAATTTTTTGATTTAAACCGGCATTGGCTGATACCCTATGCAGTGTTTTGTTATTTAAGAGATACGTACAAAACCGCCGATTATAGTAAATGGCTTATGCATAGTGTATATGAAGAAAATGCAATACAGGAGCTTGCATCGCCCGACCAGACTCACTATGATGGTATTGCCATGCATTATTTTATTCAGTATCATTTGCACCTGCAGTTAAAAGCAGCCACATTGTATGCACATAAAAATGGCATCGTGGTGAAGGGAGATTTACCCATTGGTATTTACCGGTATAGCTGCGATGCATGGATGGCACAGGGGTTATATAATATGGATGCACAGGCAGGCGCTCCTCCCGATGATTTTGCTGTGAAGGGACAAAACTGGGGCTTTCCCACTTACAACTGGAAAAAAATGCAGGAGGATGATTTTGCATGGTGGCGGCAGCGGTTTGAACAAATGAGTGAATATTTTGACGTATTTCGCATTGATCATATCCTGGGTTTTTTTAGAATATGGAGCATTCCTTTAAATGCTGTTGAAGGGATCCTGGGTCACTTTGTACCGGCTATTCCGGTACACATCAGTGAACTAATTCAAAACAATATTTCTTTTCAGTATCACCGGTATTGTAAACCTTACATCACGGAGTATGTATTGCAGGAAAGATTTAGAGAGCAGACTGCTTTTGTAAAAGAAAATTTCTTAACACAGGCTGATGGCTTTTATGAATTGAAACCGGCCTTTGATACACAAAGAAAAGTAGAAGATTATTTTAACCAGGTAACTGCAACAGACTTTACCCAACTAATTAAAAGCGGTCTTTTTGATCTCATCAGCAATATCATTTTAATCGAAGAACCGGGTTCCCGGATGCAGCAATTTCATTTCCGCATCGGTATGGAAAATACAACTTCTTTCAGAGACCTGGATGATTACAGCAAGCAAAAATTAAAGGAATTGTATGTTGATTATTTTTTTCGGAGGCAGGATGATTTTTGGAGAAAACAGGCCATGCAAAAATTGCCGGAACTAAAACGCAGCACAGATATGCTGGTTTGTGGAGAAGACCTGGGTATGGTGCCGGACTGTGTGCCGGATGTTATGCGGCAATTAGGAATGCTTAGCCTGGAGATACAAAGAATGCCCAAGCAAACAAGACTTGTCTTTTTTCATCCCCATGATGCCCCGTATTTAAGTGTGGTTACCCCATCTACACACGACATGAGTACAATACGTGGCTGGTGGGAAGAAGACCCTGCCAAAACACAACAGTTTTATAACAATATGCTTGGCCATTATGGAGCAGCGCCATTTTATTGCGAACCATACCTTAACAAAGAAATTGTATTACAGCACATATATTCTCCGGCCATGTGGAGCATCTTTCAGTTGCAGGATATTTTAGGTAGCAGCGCAACCCTGCGAAGAAACAATCCTAATGATGAGCGCATTAATATTCCATCTGATCCTAAACATTACTGGCGATACAGAATGCATTTAACATTGGAAAACTTAATTGAACAATCCACCTTTAATCAAGAACTGAAAAAAGATATACAGGCAAGTGGCCGGTAAAATTGAATTGTTGCAAATAAAAAAGGATACAAAACTTGTATCCTTTTTTATTTGCAGAGGAATTTTATTTTGGCTTAAGGCAGAAAATAAGATCACAGAAAAAAATCTTGTGATGAATCATATCATCTCTAAATTATAAATATCTTTCTTCAATTATTTTTTTGTGATGATAAAAATGACCCAGGGTTATGTAGCCCATACTAGCAACACTTGTAGGAATATTATTGGCACTACCCATTCTTGTTAATGCCTCAACTGAAAAACTTTTGAACAGTAATCCGGTTGCCTGGCGTACGGCTAAAAATTCTTCTGCCAGATTTTGCCAGGTTCTGTTGCTGGTTGAAACACTTGCAGCATAAGCATTTTCATCAAACCCTTCTATATTGTTGCTTTCATTTCTTGCAAAACACAAGGCACGAAAACAAAAAATTCTTTCGGTATCAATTACATGCTGCAATAAATCTTTCAACGTCCATTTATCCTCAGCATACGCATACATCGACTTTTCGTCAGTAATTGTACCCAGTAAATTTTTTATCACCGGCCATTGATTGGCAAAACCTGCCATCAATTCATCATCAGGTACCAGATCTATATATTTTTGAAAATACGGCGGATAACTTTCCGGGGATGGCTTAAACATACAATAATTTTTATAGCGTTCAATAAAATGCCGGGTAAATTACCCGGCACTAAATTAATACTTTTCAAAACTCAAATAAATTATCCTCTTTTATTTTTTGTTATCCTTGATTTAGGCAACACTTCGTTCACCTGTTGCCGGTCTCCTTTTAATGTGGACGCTAATTTTACGGCTTCATACGCATTCAGCAAACCTCCGCTTACACAGAGTTCGCTCAATTTTGTTTTATCCTTTGTTCCCGGAATGGTTACTTCTGTATCTGGAGCCACGGCAGATTTTTCGATGATGTATTTTAATTGCTTTGCACTTAACGTTGGAAAATATTCCAGTAAAAGCGCCGCAGTTCCGGCAACTACAGGACATGCCATACTTGTACCGGACGCATTTCCATAATTGTTACCGCCTGGTATGGTAGAATAAATTTGTACACCCGGAGCAAAAACATCTACCTCTTTTTTACCATAATTGCTAAAATTGGCTGTAATGCTGCCGGTTTTCGGATCACCGCTTGCACCAACCGTTATCCAGTTGGTAGCTTTTTGGCCATTGTCAAGGTAAACAGGACTTGGAAAATTATCTGTGCTATCTACATTTTTTGCATCATTTCCTGCAGCGTGTACCAGTAATACACCCCTGCTTTCGGCAAATCTTACCGCACTATCTACCCATCTTTTTTCAGGCGAAAATTCTTTACCAAAACTCATACTGATTATCTGTGCTCCATTTTCTACTGCGTAGCGAATGGCAGTGGCAATATCTTTATCATGCTCATCTCCATCTGGCACTGCACGTACCATCATAATGCGCACGTTATCCGCAATGCCCTGGATGCCTTTTCCATTATCTCTTATTGCGCCAATAATACCAGAGCAATGGGTACCGTGAAATGGAGTGGCTGCCATTATATCTTTGTTGCCATAAAAGCGGTCATTGATATCATTTTCATCATCCTGTACAATTTCTTTTCTATATTCTTTGGGTGCATGGTCAGCAGCATCTGCCTTTCTTAAATCTCCCTGTAATTCATCAATAATTTGTTTATTGGTTAATTCATTACTGTTGTTTGCTTTGCACAATTGCAATAAGAATACCTTCGTTCTTTTTGCATCTGCATCAACTGCAGCATATTTTTCAAGATCAGTGCAATTGTATTCTTCCTTGCCTATTTCTTTTGTTATGGCAGAATCACCTTTTAAAAAGCCTGGCAATATTTGCCTTAAAAAAGCCGTTTCAGCAGGATTTATTTCCCCAACAATTTTTTGTTTTGCTTTTTTGTACAGTTCCACTTCATTTTTTTCACTTGCGGGCAGTATGGAGTCTTCCGGAATTTCTTCTCCGTATTTTGCTTTTAATACTGTATAAACACGGGCTCCTTCATAACTGTCTTCTTTTACATTACGCCCATCCTTACCACCCAAAAAATTCCAGCCATGTACATCATCAATATAACCGTTATGGTCATCATCAATACCATTACCAGGAATTTCTTTTGCGTTGGTCCACAAAATTGCTTTAAGATCTTCATGCAGGGTATCAATGCCACCATCAATTACCGCCACTACAACCGGTTTGCTTTTTAGTTTTTTTGCTTTTACAAAATCATATGCTTTATCCAGGCTGATGCCAT
>JAYUBR010000806.1:0-4611 GCA_043740775.1 Ferruginibacter sp.
AGCTTTTTAATCACCGATGGCAGGGCTACTTCACTGCTGCTGCTACCGAGTACAATTAAAATTTCTTCTTTTATGTACACCAGTAATTTCCACAAACTAAATTTATAATAACGGGCCACCAGATTGAGCACCACAAAAATAAACAGCATGCCGGTGGCATAAAAAGTAAGCAGCAGTTTACCCAGCATAGCGAGGCTGCCAAAACCAAATTTACCTATTGTAAAAGCCATGCCACCAAACGCACCGATTGGGCTTAGCCGCATCACAATTTTTAAAATGTTGAACAACACTTTATTGATGGTTTCAAAATTGTTTAATAAGGAGATGCCCCTGTTACCCACCCATTTTAATCCAATGGCAAAAAGAATACTAAAAAAAAGTACCTGTAAAATATCTCCTTTTGCAAACGACTCTACAATATTGGTAGGCACGATATGCGAAAAAAATTCTCCCCAGTTCATGGCTTTTGCCTGCGTGGTATATTGCGCCACTTTATCGGGTTGAATATTGCTGTAAACAATGCCCACACCTGGTTTCACCAGGTTGGCAACTATAAGGCCAATCACCAGTGCCATGGTAGTTACTATCTCGAAATACAAAATAGCTTTACCACCAATCCTGCCCGCTTTTTTCAATTCGCCTGCTCCTGCTATACCATTGACAATGGTAAAAAATATTACTGGAGCTATCACCATGCGGATCATGTTGATAAATGTTTCGCTGATCAATTGTGCGGTGGAAGCAAAGCCCGGAAAAAGGAAGCCCACCAATACACCGGCCATAATGCCGATAATTACCTGTACATACAAAACCTTTAAATATTTCACTGCAGTTTTTTAAGATGGGTAAATTATAACTTTTTATTGACTAAGGGCACAGGCAAAAAAAATGCTGCATATAATTATTTACAGCATTCAAACAATTGAACCCTTCATCCAATACCACTTCATATATTTACCTGCGTAAAATTAGTATCGGAGCTAATATTGAATAACTCTTGCAGAATAGTGATAATATTATTGTTTATTGTATTTTTAAGTATGCAAAATCAGTTTCTTTTATATGGTGCCAATGGATATACCGGCGAATTAATTGCACGCCATGCCATGCAATATCATTTGCTACCCATCCTTGCCGGGCGGCGAAAAGAACTGATTGCACCCCTGGCCGCCAAGCTGGGCCTGTCTTACCGGATTTTTGATCTGGATGATGGGGCTGCTTTACTGGCTGCATTAAAAGAAGTAAAAATAGTAGTACATGCGGCCGGCCCTTTTGAATATACAGCCAAACCAATGGTGTTGGCCTGCCTGCTAACCCGTACACATTACCTGGATATAAACGGCGATATCGCAGTGTTTGAAATGATAAAACAGTATGATGCCGCAGCAAAAAAAGCAGGCGTTATGTTGTTGCCGGGTGCTGGTTTTGATGTGGTGCCTACCGATTGCGTAGCCCTGCAATTAAAAAACTTAATGCCCCATGCTGTTACCCTGCAATTGGCTTTTGCCACTTTAGGGGGCACATTGTCTCATGGTACAGCCACTACAATGGCAGAGAAATTGGGACAGGGCGGGGCAGAAAGAAAAAATGGAGAAATTGTTCGGGTACCTTTGGGTAAAAAAGGAATGTGGGTTGATTTTGGCCTTAAAAAAATATTTGTAATGAGCATTCCCTGGGGTGATATATCTACCGCCTGGTTCACTACCGGTATCCCAAACATAGAAACCTACACCGGCGTTGCTAAAAAAACGTATAATTATTTAAAGATGCAATGGTTGTTTAACTGGCTGCTGCGCAGAAATACAATACGTAATTTTATTAAAAAGAAAATCAACCAGCGTCCTGCCGGCCCTTCTGATGAACAGCGAAAAGCCGCTGCCAGCCTGGTTTGGGGGCAGGTTGCCAATGGGGATGGCAAAAAAGCCACTGTGCGACTTAGCGGTCCCGAGGGATACACTTTAACTACCCACAGCGCATTAATCATTGTACAAAAAATATTGAATGGTAATTTTTCTCCCGGCTATCAAACACCTGCAAGTGCTTATGGTGAAAACCTGGTGATGGAAATTCCGGGCGTAAAAAGAGAGATCATTTGATATCTGCAGTGGGGGCAATATTTTTTACAACGGGATGTTTCCATGTTTTTTTCTTGGTCGTTTAGCGACTTTATTTTCCAGCATAGCATATACTTTTATTAGTTTTTTACGGGTATCTTTTGGTTCTATTACTTCATCTATAAACCCCCGTTCTGCGGCAAGGTAGGGCGTTGCAAATTTTTCTGCATATTCTGCTTCTTTTTCCAGCAATTTTTTAGCGGGGTCTTCTGCTTCTGCAATTTCTTTTTTAAAAATAATTTCGCTGGCGCCTTTTGCTCCCATTACCGCTATCTCTGCAGTGGGCCATGCAAAGTTCATATCAGCGCCAATGTGTTTTGAATTCATTACATCATACGCACCACCGTAAGCCTTTCGGGTAATTACGGTAACACGGGGTACAGTGGCTTCACTTAATGCATACAATAGTTTGGCTCCATTGGTGATGATGCCATTCCACTCCTGGTCAGTACCCGGCAAAAAACCTGGTACATCTACCAACACCAGTAAAGGAATATTAAAGCAGTCGCAAAACCTGGTAAACCTGGCCCCTTTTTTTGAACTGCCAATATCCAAAACACCCGCCAGGCACATGGGCTGGTTGGCAACAATACCAATGCTTCGTCCGGCTAAGCGTGCAAAGCCAACAACAATATTCTCAGCATAGTTGGTATGAATTTCAAAAAAGGTTTCTGTATCACAAATGCCGTCAATTACTTCACGGATATCATAAGGCTGATTGGTACTTTCCGGGATAATTTTTTCCAGGCATTCCCTGGTTTCATCCTGTGGAGTATATGGATATTTGGGCACCACATCTTCGCAGTTTTGCGGCATATAGCTTAGTAATTTTTTTATCTGCGTAATGCATTCCATATCATTGGCAGCCGTTAAATGTGTTACGCCCGATTTTGTGGAATGCGTGGAAGCGCCACCCAGCTCTTCTAAGCTTACTTCCTCATTGGTAACAGTTTTTACAACGTTGGGGCCGGTTACAAACATGTAACTGCTACCTTCTACCATTAAAGTAAAATCGGTAATGGCAGGCGAGTACACAGCGCCTCCTGCACATGGCCCCATGATAGCAGATATCTGAGGAATTACGCCGCTGGAAGAAACATTCCGGTAAAAAATATCAGCATATCCACCCAATGATCTTACGCCTTCCTGTATCCTGGCACCGCCCGAATCATTCAGTCCCACCATGGGTGCACCGGTCTTCATAGCAAGGTCCATGACCTTACAAATTTTTTCTGCATGCGTTTCAGATAAAGCCCCACCAAAAACAGTAAAGTCCTGTGCAAAAACATATAGCAGCCGGCCATTCACCGTGCCATAACCTGTAATAACCCCATCGCCATAAAACTGCTGATCCTCCATGCCGAAATCTTTGGTACGATGCAATACCAGCGCACCAATTTCTTCAAAAGATCCGGGGTCCATCAATAAACTAATCCGCTCCCTTGCTGTTAGTTTTCCTTTTTTATGTTGTATGGCATTTCGTTGCGGCCCACCGCCGGCTTTGCCTTCTTCTATTTTTTTTTGCAGCAATGCTGTCTTTGATTTCATCAAAAAAAATTTAAAAAATAATTGTTCTTATCCGTATAAATTATGCCAGTCTTCTTTTCCAACTGGTAGACTTATTTTCTACCGGCTGTGTTATTTTTTGTAGTTCAATCAAGTATCTCAATGCAACGATGGCAGCGGCATTGGCATTTGCCTGTTGCTGTTCTTTTATCTTTTCAGCAGTATAAAATTTTTCAACAAAATGAGTATCAAATTTCCCGGATAAAAAAGCAGGGTGATTAAAAACAAAACTGCCGAATGGCAATGTAGTGGCTATGCCTTCAATTTTATATGCTCTGATCGCTTCTTTCATTTTTTGTATGGCTTCTGTTCTGTCTTTGCCATGAGTTACTAATTTTGCTATCATGGGGTCGTAATAAATGGGTATAGTCATTCCTTCCTCATAACCATCATCCACCCGAATTCCTTCGCCCTGTGGTTTTACATATTTGGTGAGCGTACCAATAGAAGGTAAAAAATTATTGAATGGATCTTCTGCATACACCCTTAGTTCAAGTGAATGTCCGTTGATGGTAAGATCGTCTTGCGTAAAAGACAATAATTCTCCCCGGGCAATTTTTATCTGTTCTTCTACCAGGTCTATACCCATAATCATTTCTGTTACAGGATGCTCAACCTGTAGCCGGGTATTCATTTCAAGAAAATAAAAATGGAGGTTTTCATCCAGCAAAAATTCAACAGTACCTGTACTGAAATAGTTACATGACTTTGCCACCATCACTGCAGCCGCTCCCATTTCCTTTCGCAGTTCCGGCGTTAAAACAGAAGAAGGCGATTCTTCCACTACTTTCTGGTGCCTGCGCTGAATGCTGCATTCCCGCTCAAAAAGATGCACCGTATTGCCTGACTTATCTGCCAGTATCTGTATTTCAATATGACGTGGGGAGGATACATATTTTTCAATAAATACAGCGCCATCACCAAATGCAGA
>JAYUBR010000807.1:0-4607 GCA_043740775.1 Ferruginibacter sp.
CAATTGTTTGTTATACTTCGCAAGGGGTAAATTAGTGATTCCTTAACTTGCTCATTTTTTAAACCTTAGTAGAATTATTCATTTAATATTGCCGACCTTATTACCTTTTGACTGCTTATATTATTTCCACTTTATCTGATAAGGATGAGGTCTGATCAGTAAAGTAATTTCCTTTCTACTAAGGTTTGCCCTAAAAGTAGCAGAAGATCCAACTCACTTTTTTATCCGTTGCCCGGTATAAACCCTTAATGCCTTAAAAGACATCTTCTCTTATAAAAAAAATGTAAAAAAAATATTGCATAGTACCTTTACAATACAAAGTGCAAAAATAGTATTATGGAATTTGTAGATTATTACAACATATTGGGCATAGACAAAAAAGCTACGGAAGACGATATCAAAAAAGCCTACCGGAAATTAGCAAGGAAACTTCACCCCGACCTTAACCCCAATGATAAGGATGCCCATAAAAAATTTCAGCAGGTAAACGAAGCCAATGAAGTTTTGAGTGATCCTGAAAAACGCAAAAAATACGATCAGTATGGAAAAGACTGGAAGCATGCGGACCAGTTTGAAAAACAACGCCACTCGCAGGGGCATTCACCATTTTCTTCGGGCGGCCAGCAGTCTGATGGCAGTGACGAGGGAGATTTTTCAAGTTTTTTTGAATCTATGTTTGGAGGATCAGGCCGTAGCAGGCAAACAAAATTCAGGGGGCAGGATTACAATGCCGAACTGAACCTTGGCTTAACAGAAGCCATGGAAACACACCAGCAAACCCTTACCGTAAACGGAAAAAATATCCGGATCACCATTCCGGCCGGGGTTGAAAACGGGCAGATTATAAAATTAAAAGGCCATGGTGCACCGGGTGTAAATGGCGGCCCGGCGGGAGATTTGTTTATTACTTTTATTATTGCTCCTCATGCAGGTTTTAAGAGAGTGGGAAACGATCTGTATACCCATGCAGTGATTGATTTGTACACGGCCATGCTGGGCGGCGAAACTACCATTGATACGCTGAAGGGAAAAGTGAAATTGAAAGTGAATCCTGAAACGCAGTATGGTACTAAAATAAGGTTAAAAGGAAAGGGTTTTCCGGTGTATAAAAAAGAAGGCGAGTTTGGCGACTTGTATGTGACCTACGATATAAAATTACCTACGCAATTAACGGAAAAACAAAAGGAATTATTCACCGAATTATCAAAGCTTAAATAAAGATCGTATGCCAACAAAGCAATTGATAGCAGCCAGCGAATTTTGTATCTACCATAATATAGAACTGTCTTTTATTGAATCCTTACATCAATCTGGTTTAATAACCGTGATTGTGCAGGAGGAGAAATTGTTTGTAGAAGAAAATGAACTGCCTCAACTGGAAAAGATGGTAAGGCTGTACCATGAAATGGATATCAACCTGGAAGGTATAGAAACCATCACGTATTTATTGCAACGCATGAATGCCATGCAGCGCCAGATTGCAGAGCTTAACAGGCGGTTGGGTTTATATGAAGGTTGATAAAAATGTATGTTTATAAAAAATCCCTTCTGCAAAAGAAGGGATTTTTTATAAACGTTGATACAATATTTTCTTAAGGAAATATTCCCAATTCAACATAAGTAATCGCCACTTTATTGATGGCACTAACGTAGGCGGCTGTGCGCATATCTGGTATGGCAGGGTTGCTGTGCCAGATATGCATTATTTCCCTGGTGGCACTGATCATGGTTTCTTCCAGGCCACTATGCACCAGGTCTATTTCTTCAGCGCCATGCATGATGTGCTGTCTTTCTTTCTCCACTACTTTTTTGCCGCTCAATTCTTCTATCTGTGCCAGAATGCGGGTATTTAGGTTTTCTGAAAAACGTTTCTCCAGGCGGCCATATCGTACATGGCTCAGGTTTTTTAACCATTCAAAATAACTCACCGTAACACCACCGGCATTCAGGTACATATCCGGTACACATAAAATTCCTTTTTGAATAAATATTTCATCCGCTTCCGGTGTGCAGGGGCCGTTGGCTGCTTCACCGATAATTTTTGCTTTTATCCTTGGCGCATTATTTCCATTGATCACATTCTCCAACGCTGCAGGAATCAGGATATCACATTCCAGTTCCAATGCATCCAACGTGTTAGTGATGGTGGTTGCTCCCGGGAAATTAATAATAGAACCTGTTTTATTTCTAAACTGTATCAACTCTTCTTCATTTAACCCATTGGCATTGTACACAGCGCCATCATGCTCAGCAATGGCAACTACAATAGCGCCATTTTCCCTGAAAAATTTGGCACAGTGATACCCCACATTTCCAATGCCCTGTACCACTACTTTTTTGCCTGCAATGCCAACGGGAAGCCCCAGTTTATCCATTACTGCCTGCATATTGCAAACCTCTCTTACCCCATAAAAAACACCCAGCCCGGTAGCTTCTTTACGGCCACGAACACCACCCTGCGAAATGGGTTTTCCGGTTACACAACCGGCACCATCTATTTCACCGGGTTTTAAAGATTGGTAGGTATCAACTATCCACGACATTTCTCTTTCTCCCGTACCGTAGTCTGGCGCAGGCACATCTATGCCAGGGCCTATAAAATTTTTCTTTACTAACTCGGATGTATACCGGCGGGTAATTTTCTCCAGCTCGTACACACTATAATTTCGCGGATTGATTTTTATACCGCCTTTTGCACCGCCAAATGGTACATTTACAATAGCACATTTATAGGTCATCAACGCGGCGAGTGCCATTACCTCATCCTGGTTTACTGCTTCACTAAAACGGATGCCACCTTTGCATGGCGATTTATGCTGACTGTGCTGTACACGGTAGCCTTCAATTACTTCAATGGTGCCGTTGTCTCTTTTGATAGGGAAGTTCATCCTGTATACACTGTTACAGGCTTTAATCTGTTCTAAAATTCCACTATCCCACTTGGTGAACAGGGCGGCTTTATCGAAGCTTTTTTCTACGCTTTCGAAAAAACTGTAAGGTTGTTGTGCTGACATAATTTTTATTTAAATGAAGCAATCGTACATAATTTATAGTAACTGGCAGGTGACTATTGAAGGTTTACTGGTGTGGTATTTGGGTTGATTATTATAATATAGTTATTGTTTATCCTGATCATTGACTGCTGGCTTTATACAAGCGATATAAAGATTTATCAGCCATCACCAGTTACTGCCAATAACTCTGTTGTGACAAATTTATTGCAGTGAATAAGGGCTAATTTCTTGCATAACCGTTATCCATATGCGCAGTTATAATTACTATCACTGCTAAAGGTTTTCTTTTTCAATTTTACCTATCTTTCTGTCAATACTTGCTACGTATAAAAACAGGCCGGCAAGTATGGTAATACAAATAGCTACTACCACATATATTTTTCCATTGCTGCGCATAAATGTTTCGGAATTTTCATTTACCTGTGCAAAAATAGTTGTGCTTAGCAAAAGCGCCGGAAGCGTCAATAACAAACCGTAAATTTTATTCCGCATTGAGTAGGTTTTTATCTCTGATTAATTCTATCCTGATATTTAAAGTACTTATCCAGGTGCCTAATAAAGTCCAGCCGATAACTGCGGGCCAAAATACCAGCCGCATGGCAGCATCCAAATCTCCGCCATTTAAACCTGGGTTACCTTGCACACCTTTACCTCCGGGATGTAACGATTCCACCAACCTGGGTAATATCATTATCAGGGGTAAATAAATAAAATATGCAAAGATGTTATATACGGCACTTACTTTGGCCCGTTTGTCAATATCCGGCACTGCATTTCTTAAAACCAGGTAAGCAAAATAAATCAGTAGCGCAATGGCTACGCCTATTTGTTTGGGATCATTGCTCCAGGGTTCGCCCCAGGTATAAGTGGCCCAGATGGCACCGGTAACCAGCCCCAGCACACCCATTACAATGCCTGTTTTGGCAAAGGCGGCTGCATAAATATCATGCTTTAAATTGGGAGTGCGCAGGTATAAAATAGAATAAATTAATGAGATGGTAAGTAAAACAATCTGCCCAAACCACATAGGTACATGAAAGAACAGGTTGCGTATTGTTTCTTTCAAATTACCGATATGGGGTACATTAATTAAAAATCCTGCGGTAAATGTATAAACCAATAAAACCACAGCCAATATTTTCCACCAGCTTTTACGCATTTTGTAATTATAAGAACGCAAAATTAAGGGAAAGACCCTGTTATTAATTGATAATTTTTTAATTGATAATGGATAATTATCAAAGCGGGTTAACGCTTAATCTTTCCATAAAAAAGGAAATAAAATAACCGACAGCACCACCACCATGATGTCAAAACCAACAATCAGTAAGGTTAGGTTCAACACAGCGCCATCCCGGAAAATTTCTCCAAAGGCAACTTTTGATAAACGGATTACAAGTAACAATTGCGGCACAATTAAGGGAAAGCCTAAGATGGCCATGAGCGCTGCATTTTGTTGTGCCTTGGTAGCGATTGCTGCCAGCAAAGTAAAAACAAGGCTGAGACTAATACTGCCCAGGCATACAATGCCTGTAAATTGCAATGGGTTGCTCAACGGGTTCTTTAGTAGTAAGAAGAAGAGGCCAAGACTCA
>JAYUBR010000808.1:0-1313 GCA_043740775.1 Ferruginibacter sp.
GAATAAAGATAGAAACCAGGTGGTTCTTTTCGGAAAAGAAAGTGGAGTAAACCCGGAGGAGCTGAGATTCTCATGGATCACAAAAATGTCTGATGGCAATATTTTTATCCCGGGCTATTATGGCTACTACAGTTTTGATCCACGCAAGATTAAGATCAATTCAGTCCCTCCAAAAATTTATTTTGCCAATTTCTGGTTAAATAACATAGTTGTAAAAACTGGCAGTAATAGCTCCCTGAAGGAACCGCTTTTTATTGCAAAAGAAATTAATCTCGGGTACGATCAGAATGTGTTTTCCATTAGTTTCACCTCAGTAGATTTCAGCAACTCTGCAGATAAAAGAATTTATTACAAACTTGAAAATTATGATAAGGACTGGCGCCAGGCAAATACTGAAAACAGGGTTTATTATTTTAATGTGCCTTCGGGTAAATATATTTTCCGGATAAAAGCATTCAACAGCAGCAATGGCACCTCGGTAGAAAAAAATGTGATCATCATTATTTCATCTCCCTGGTGGACACGTTGGTGGGCCTATTGCATGTATGGCTTGTTGTTTATCGTACTTACATTTTCAATTCACCGTTACCAGAAAAACCGCTTACTAAAAGCAGAACGGGAAAGAACAAGAGCAAAAGAACTGGCACAGGCAAAAGAAATTGAAAAAGCTTATCATGAACTGAAGACAACGCAGCAACAACTCATCCAATCAGAAAAAATGGCAAGCCTTGGAGAACTCACTGCAGGCATTGCACATGAAATACAAAATCCACTGAACTTCGTGAATAATTTTTCAGAAGTGAATACAGAACTACTCTTAGAATTAAATGATGAAATTGAAAAAGGAAATTATGATGATGCAAAAGCAATTGCAAAAGATGTAATAGACAATGAGCAAAAAATAAATCATCATGGCAAGCGTGCAGATGCCATCGTAAAAGGAATGCTGCAACACAGCAGAACCAGCAATAGTATAAAAGAACCAACCGACATCAACGCTTTGTGTGATGAATATTTACGACTCTCCTACCATGGTTTACGTGCCAAAGACAAATCATTCAATGCAACAATTAAAACTGATTTTGATGCAACACTAGAAAAAATAAATATTGTTCCACAAGAAATTGGAAGAGTTGTTTTGAACTTAATTAACAATGCTTTTTATGTGGTTGACGAAAAAAAGAAACAACAGCAAAACGGATACGACCCTACTGTTTCAGTAAGTACAAAAAAGGACAATGGCAAAGTTTGGATTTCTGTAAGTGACAATGGCAATGGTATTCCTCAAAAAATATTGGATAAAATTTTTCAAC
>JAYUBR010000809.1:0-4601 GCA_043740775.1 Ferruginibacter sp.
CTGGTATATCAGTGATGATGGTCGCCAGCTTTTTACTTAGGGTAGCAGCTTCTTTTCCGGCCCTTATTTTTTCGCCCAACGCTCCTTTTATATTGTCTGAATTGGCTAATATATTTTCTAATGTTTGATATTCTTTCAATAATTTGGCAGCCGTTTTTTCGCCGATGCCCGCAATGCCCGGAATATTATCTACTGCATCGCCCATCAATCCTAAAATATCAATTACCTGGTCAACACTTTGTATATCCCATTTTTTGCAAACCTCTTGCGGGCCCATAATTTCAATGGTACCGCCCTGGTAAGGTGGCTTATAAATTTTAATATTTTCACTTACCAGTTGCCCGTAATCTTTATCGGGAGTAACCATAAAAATTTCGTAGCCTGCTTTTTCTGCCTGCTTTGCCAGGGCACCAATTACATCATCCGCTTCATAACCATCAATGGCTATAACGGGAATATTAAATGCTTCAATAATTCTTATTATATCAGGAATAGAAGAGCGGATATCCTCCGGAGTTTCCTGCCGGTTGGCTTTGTAATCAGCAAAATCGGTATGCCGTTCTGTAGGAGCATGTGTATCAAAACACACGGCCATGTGCGTTGGCTTCTGATTATTAATCAGGTCAATTAAGGTATTGGTAAAACCAAATTGCGCATTGGTATTTCTTCCTTTACTGGTAATACGCGGACTGCGGATGAGTGCATAATACGCCCTGAATACCAAGGCATAGGCATCGAGTAAAAATAATTTTTTAGACATGGCGTAAAAGTAAAACAATTGTACACGCCAATCAAACACACAGGCAAATCTTTAAAACTGACACCGTTAAAAAATTAAGGAACAGGCTAATTGTAGAAATTGTTTGCAGGCCGCAAGCCAGGAGATATAATTTGCAGAAAGGGAGTTAATTATAGAGTTGTTGAATTTAATATTCAACTAATTTTTCAGACCTTGACCAATCAATAAAATAAAGAATTACTGAACAAAACAGGGCGAAAGTAATGATTATAAAATTTTTCATAATAGGTATATTGATACCTGTTATTAACTAAAAAATGGTAATGTTATTGTACGGGTTATGATATTTTTATAGTATGAATATTGTCTCCCCAGGTTGAATGCTGGTAATAATGATAAGTAAAGAAGTTCAAATTGATAATAAATTAAAATCTTGTATCAATAAATAATGGTAACATGGCTCTCCAGGTTGGCCAGTCGTGCCTCCATTCGTTGCCCCAAACACTTAGTTCGTAATTAATGCCTTTGTTGTATAAAACACTGGCGAAATTCCTGGCCGCATCCGGATCTTCATGATCACCGCAACCCGTTAAAATATGTATGTGATGGCTGCTGCGTATCTGTTCCAATATTGAATGATCGGTAAGATTAGGCATATACAACATCGGCGAATTAAAGTAAACCTGTTCATCGTAAAATCCTTTGGTATATTCTCTCAGGTCGTATACACCACTCATTGCAATTACACCATCAATAAGATCAGGCCGTTTTAAAAATAAATTCATGCTGTGCAATGCGCCAAATGATGCACCGGAAACTATAACGGGTGTTTGGTACGAAGTAGCATTTTTTATAAATGGAATTACTTCATTGCAGATGTATTCGTTAAACCTGTTGTGGTGTATGGCCTTGTGTTCACCCGGCATATCATGATGCATCCAGCTTTCAGTATTGATGCTGTTAACTGAAAATACTTTTATTTTTCCGCTGCTGATATAGGGTGCCAGGTAATCAATTAACTGAAAGCGTTCATACTCCAGGTAATCTGCTGCAGCCGTAGGTATTAATAATAAGGCAAAACCATAATCCCCGTATTGAGCAATGGGCATTTCTCTTTGTAAAGCAGGACTGTACCAGCTTCTAAGTTCTCTTTTCATACTACTTTTTGTAACTTGCCGGGGTAAAGCCATACGGCAATTGTTTTTTTAGGTAATGGATTTTTGATCTATATGCTGAAATTATTCTACTACGCCTTCTTTAATTTCTGTCCATAAATCATGGTAACATTTTGCGGCATAACTGCTACGGGCATATTCTTCAATAGGCTGACGGTGGATACCCATTTTTTCTACGTCAGATAAATAGGGAATATAATTCTGAAAGAATTTTTTGTCTTTGTACAGTAGTTCCATTATTTCATTGTGCATATTTTTACGCAGGTCAGCCATTGTAAAAAAACACATCAGCTTGCTGCTGTCTAAGTCTTTTTCTTTAAAATAATCTTTAACCATATTATAAGTCCGGATAGACAAGGTGGTGGGTATAATGGGCATCAATACTACATCTGCGGCATTAAAAATATTTTCGCTTAATGCGCTGAACCCTGGAGGGCAGTCAATAAATACAAAATCATATTCTTTTTCCAGTTGCTTTAAAATTCCTTTCAATCGGTTTTTTTGTCCCTTCATTTCATCCATCATAATGTCAAAACTTTTAATAGAATTATCACTGCCAATAATCTCCAGGTTTTCATACTCTGTAGACAGGATGGCGCTTTCAAGATTGGCATCTTTACTAATAAGGCTTTTTATACCGTGGGCATCTTTGGGTTTTACTTTGTAGTAAAAGGTGGTTGATCCCTGCGGATCAATATCCCACAACAAAGTTTTAAAGCCATCTTTGGCAGCAAGGTAAGCCAGGTTTACACAGGAGGCTGTTTTACCAACGCCGCCTTTAAGATTGTAGAGAGCAACTGTTATCATAAAAAATTATTTTAGTGATGGATATGAAAGATAATAAAATATTTAAAAACCAAAAGCTGTTATTTCCTGATTTGGATTTTTTTTTTCATAACAAGGTGCTGAAGGTGAAATTTACCATTAAAAATTGTGGAAAAGCTACTCTTAATCTACAGTAACTAAAAGATTGACTGGATATTCAGTTTGATTGTGTTTACACAAAAACCGTATTACGTTTGAATTTTACTTCCAGGGCATTGCAAAAACCTATTTTTAAAAAAGAAATTTATACCTGCTATTTATTGTAACTTTATTTTACAAATGGATTACATGCGTAAATTATACCTTCTTTTTTTCTTCTCAATATATGTCAACACAATACAATCACAAACTGTTACAGTCTCCGGTGAGTGCATGACAGGTTCTATTGTATTATCACCTATTCAGGATGTAAATGGAAAGATGGCATTTGGGGGTATGGGTACAGTTGGCGGTTTCGCGGGTGTACAGGTAAATGTATATTGGATGCCAGCACCAGATAATTTGTGGGTACTTGCTTATGATGGCCAGCCCTATTTTCAAAACGCATGTAATACCAGCTCTCCCTCCAGTACAGGAAATATTTCATGTCCCTGGTCTGCAGTTAGTGGACAGACTTGCACAGGAGCAAGTCCGTTAGGTATTGCTGTAGCCGGAGTTTTACCGGTTACCATTATAAACTTTACTGCAAGAATTAATAACAAACAGGTAGTATTAAACTGGAAAACAGCCAGTGAGAATAATAACAAAGGTTTTGAAATTGAAAGAAGCCAGGACGGTGTAAACTGGAATGGTATTGGATTTGTGGGTGGCAATATAAATTCTTCCGTTGAAAGAAGTTATCAATTCAGCGATGTAAATCCTCTTTCCGATAAGGCGGTTTACAGACTTCGTCAGGTTGACCAGGATGGTAAATTCAGCTATTCAATAATTGCTTCTGTCCAGTATTTAAAATCAGGTTTTTATTCTATCGCTGGTAATGCTGGTAATAATATTTATCAATTAAACATCGAAGCAACTACCGAAAAGGTCAGGCTTTCATTATTTGACGCTGGTGGAAAAAAACTGGTATTTAAACCTGCCGCCAACGATGTTCAATATATAGATATCAGCAAATTTCCTTCTGGTATCTATTTACTTCAGATAAGAAAAGGAACCGAAACATTTACTGAAAAGCTGATTAAATTTTAAGGAATGACGAAGAGCCAATATAACCGCAGGAATTTTTTAAGCTGTATCGCTATTTTATCTGCCGGAACAGCACTAGGGTCTGCTGTTAAACCGTTTTATACACAAAATAAAGAAGAGTCACTAGATAAAAAGTGGTCGGCATTTTGGAAAAACTCAGGCGGCCATACTTTTAATGAATTAATTGATTCAAAACAGCACAACTCTATTATTGAAACCAAAGGCCATTTTTATGAAAATGGAGAAATCATTCTTTTTTCAAAAGAGAATATTTTAGCACTGCCAACCTGGATATATTGGGGAGGTGATAAAACAAACCCGGCAGACGTTATAATTACTTTGTTTGAAAACAATGACTCATTAAAAAAAATTACCCGGTTAAATCGTTTTGAAATGGGTGCTGTATATAAATTATCAAAAGAATATAAGGACGATCAGTTACTGGCTGTTCATCACAATAATATTAAACCTTTTTCAGGCAATACACCTTGTTTTATACAAAATAAAACATTTATTAACCGGCATTCAAATACTCAACAAGTAAGTTACTATAAAGAGCAGGAACTGGTTTTTCACAAAAAATTTATTTATCACGCTTAAACTTTTATTTATGGACACTCCTTATATCGCTGCGATTCTGCTTTTTGCAGGAAATTTTGCCCCAAGAGGCTGGGCTT
>JAYUBR010000810.1:0-4598 GCA_043740775.1 Ferruginibacter sp.
AAATAAATCAACATGAAAAAACTGATTGTACTTAGCATGGCAGTTGCAATGATTGCTTCCTGCGGACAAAACAAAAATACGGATAGCAGCACTGCTGATAAGGGCAGCAAAGCCACCGGAACTGAATCTGCCACTACAGGGGCCAATCCTGATTATGATCCGCACAGGGGTGAAGGAAAATTTACAAAGGTTGACTTGGGCACCGGCCTGAATGCCGCCGAAGCAGATGGAGGAAAAAAGATTTACGATGTAAAATGTGGCGCCTGCCACAAACTGACCGATGAAAAATTAGTAGGGCCAGGATGGACCGGGGTTACATCAAGACATGCACCTGAATGGATCATGAATTTTATTACCAATACCGATGCCATGATCAACAAAGATCCCAAGGCGCAGGCACAATTAGAAATATGCCTCGTGCGCATGCCCAACCAAAACCTGTCGGATGATGATGCCAGAAACCTGTTGGAATTTATGCGCAAAAATGATGGCGTAAAGTAAAGTCAAGTTTTTTATCCAACCCCTAAACTATCAAACAATTAAAATCTACAAATAATGAAATCAATGAAACACACTGCACTCGGAATAGCGGCACTCGCATTTTTTTTTAGTCTGAATTCCTGTAAACCAAAAAATGCCGGATCTGCCGTAAGTGGAGATGCGGCCGCAAAAGTATATGTTGCTCCGGGGAAATATGATGAATTCTACAATTTTGTTTCCGGTGGTTTCAGCGGGCAAATGAGTGTTTATGGCATCCCCAGCGGCAGGTTGCTCAAAGTGGTTCCCATCTTTTCTGTAAATCCTGAAAACGGCTATGGCTATTCAGAAGAAACCAAGCCCATGTTAAATACATCACACGGTTTTATACCCTGGGATGATCAGCATCATCTTGACCTTTCGCAAACAAATGGACAGATTGATGGCCGCTGGATATTTGCCAATGCCAATAACACGCCCCGTGTTGCCAGAATTGATCTCTCTACTTTTCATACCTCCGAAATTCTCGAACTGCCCAACAGCGGCGGTAACCACTCCTCTCCTTTTATTACCGAAAACACAGAGTATGTTGTAGCCGGTACAAGGTTCAGTGTACCTCCGGATGATACCAATGGAGATGTGCCGATTAATACATACAAACAACATTTTAAAGGCACCATCAGTTTCATCAGCGTTGATAAAAATGATGGTAAAATGGATATAGCTTTTCAATTGCAATGCCCCGGTGTAAACTTCGATCTGAGCCATGCCGGCAAAGGCAAATCTCATGGATGGTTTTTCTTTAGCTGTTACAATACAGAACAAGCCAATACTTTGCTGGAAGTAAATGCATCCAAAAGAGATAAAGATTTTATCATGGCGGTGAACTGGAAAAAGGCGGAAGAATATTTAAAAGCAGGTAAAGGAAAAAAGCAGGCTGTTAAATATGCGCACAACGTGTACGATGAAAAAACACATACTGCCACTTCTGAAATAAGAACAGAAGTAACTGTACTGGATTCAAAAGAACTGAAAGATATTTGCTATTTTATTCCTTGCCCCAAATCACCGCATGGTTGTGACGTTGACCCAACTGGCGAATACATTGTTGGCAGTGGAAAATTAGCCGCTTTAATACCAGTATTTAGTTTTGATAAAATACAGAAAGCCATTGCAGATAAAGCATACGAAGGCGATTACGATGGTATTCCTGTTATAAAATATGAAGCCGCGTTATATGGCGAAGTGAAGAAACCAGGCCTTGGCCCTTTACATACAGAGTTTGATGGAAAAGGCAATGCCATTACTTCTTTCTTTGTATCATCTGAAATTGTAAAATGGAATATTAAAGACCTGAAAGTGCTGGACAGAGCTCCAACATATTATTCTGTTGGCCACTTGTGCATTCCCGGTGGCGATACAAAAACACCCAATGCAAAATATGTAATTGCCTACAACAAAATTACCAAAGACCGTTACCTGCCAACCGGCCCTGAACTGGCACAGAGTGCGCAGTTGTATGACATCAGCGGAGATAAAATGCAATTGATTTTAGATTTTCCTACCATTGGTGAACCGCACTATGCACAGGCTGTTGCAGCCAGTGTTATCCGTGACAGGTCGGTTAAGTTTTTCAAAATTGAAGACAATGCCAATGCCTATGTTTCGAAAGGAGAAGGCACTACTAAAGTTGTAAGAGAAGGCAATAAGGTACATGTATACATGACCGCAATCCGCTCACATCTTACACCAGATAATATTGAAGGAATTAAATTGGGTGATGAAGTATATTTTCATGTAACCAACCTGGAGCAGGATTGGGATGTTCCCCATGGCTTCGCTATCAAAGGCGCTGCCAACGCGGAGTTGCTGATTATGCCTGGTGAAACTTCCACTTTAAAATGGGTACCAGACAGGGTAGGAATTTCACCCATGTATTGCACCGATTTCTGCAGTGCTTTACACCAGGAAATGTCTGGCTATGTAAGGGTATCACCGGCAGGAAGCACTGTTCCGATAACCTTTAGCACAGGAACAAATCAGCCTAAAGCAGACAGTGCTGTAACAGCAAGTAAATAATATTATTAAAGAGAGGTAGACCAGGTTAAATTGCGAATGCCTTGATACGTCTCTTTTTTTATTTCAATTTTTTTGACATGAAAAACAGTAAAATTTCTACGCTGTCCGGGATATTTCTTTTTGTTTGCGGGCTAGGTTTGATAGCAGTATTATTTGTACCCATGTGGCGGATAGATTTAGATGCGCCGCAATACCCCGAAGGGTTACGGTTGCTGATTTATGCCAGTAAATTAGCGGGCAACGTTGATATCATCAACGGCCTCAATCATTATATTGGCATGAAAACATTGCACGCCAATGATTTTGTTGAGTTTAAAATTTTACCGGGCATCATTATATTCTTTGCCTTGCTGTTTTTCGCCGCTGCCCTACTTGCCAAAAGAAAATGGCTGAATATCTCCTTTGCATTGTTTGTGCTTTTTGGTATAATTGCTATGGTTGATTTCTGGAGATGGGAGTACGATTACGGTCATAACTTAAATCCTGAAGCAGCCATCATTGTACCGGGTATGGCTTACCAGCCGCCGCTGATTGGTTTTAAACAATTACTGAATTTCGGGGCCTATTCCATGCCTGATATAGGCGGATGGATTTTTGTTGCAGCAGGTGCTATTCTTTTAGGGTTGGTTGTTTATGAATGGAAATGGCATAGCAAAAAAGCTTTACAATTTTCACCGGCAGCAATGCTATTGATTGTGATGCTTTCTTTTAGCTTTGACAGTTGTAGTACAAGCCCACAGCCACTCCGCATTGGAAAAGACAATTGTGAATTTTGTAAGATGCCCATCAGCGACAACCGTTTTGGGGCCGAAGTAATTACCAGAAAAAGCAAAATATATGTCTTCGATGATCCTCATTGTGTCCTTGCATTTTTACAAACAAACAAAGTTTCGAAGCTGGATATTGCAGGAATTTATTTTACCAATTTTGCAGCGCCTCACCAGTTGGTGAATGTAAAGCAAGCTTACTTTTTTAAAAGCCCCGCTTTAAAAAGTCCCATGAATGGTAACATTGCTGCCTTTGACAATGAAGACAGCCTGAAT
The DNA here is from genome assembly GCA_043740775.1 of Ferruginibacter sp. Classification (GTDB taxonomy): domain Bacteria; phylum Bacteroidota; class Bacteroidia; order Chitinophagales; family Chitinophagaceae; genus Ferruginibacter. The sequence continues at coordinate 3,600 of JAYUBR010000810.1, forward strand.
AAAATAATGCCTGAGTTAAATGGCGGTAAAATATCCCGTGAGGAAATGCAATAATGAAATTAATATCACTCATATTATTTGTGTTGCTATATCGTGAAGCCTCCACCAAAACAATTCGTGTTGGAGCCCATGAAAAATACAACACCATCACAGCCGGTATTAATGCTGCGGTAAACGGTGATACTGTTTTAGTAAGTGCAGGTAATTACAAAGAGAAAAATCTGCTGATCAACAAAAGCATCGTATTGAAGGGAATGAATTATCCTGTACTGGATGGAGAAAAAAAGTACGAGATTATTTCAGTTAAGGCGAATGGTGTTGTGGTAGATGGTTTCAGAATAATACATACCGGTATTTCAAGCCTCGAAGATTTAAGTGGCATAAAAGTGTACGACAATAAAAATGTTATTATTAAAAATAATATTCTGGAAGATACATTTTTTGGTATCTATATTCAAAACGGGTTTAACTGTACCATTGAAAACAACCAGCTTACAGCAAAGAGTAAAGAGGAGCAGCAAAGTGCCAATGGCATTCATTGCTGGAAGTGCGACAGCATGCGTATCATCAACAATACAATTACAGGCCACAGGGATGGAATATATTTTGAATTTGTAAAAAACTCTATCATCTGGCGCAATATTTCTACCAATAATATGCGCTATGGTTTACACTTTATGTTTAGCAATGACGATATGTATGTAAGCAATGTTTTTAGCAACAATGGTTCCGGTGTATCAGTCATGTTCAGCAACCGCATTAAAATGTTTAGCAATTATTTTGAAGAAAACTGGGGCGATGCATCGCATGGGATATTGCTGAAAGAAATTTCTGACGGGTATATGCAGGGCAATCATTTTAATAAAAATACCAGCGCTATTTTTATGGAAGGTGCCAACAGAATTTATATGACTTACAATAGCTTTGAGAACAATGGCTGGGCATTAAAAATTCAGGCAAGTTGCGTGGATGTGGTATTGGAGAAAAATAATTTTACCG
>JAYUBR010000811.1:0-4591 GCA_043740775.1 Ferruginibacter sp.
TGGCTTAGCAGGCGCATTCGTTATACAATCATTACTGAATATTTGTGCTTACTTATACTTTTACAGCAGCTTAAAAAAACTCTTTCAAATTCCTTTAACCCCATTATTTATTATTATCTACTTATTATTTTTTTGGCCTTACCAGGATTGGGTTGTTTATTTATTTACTGAGTCTGCATTTTTTAGCTTACTACTTATTTTAACTGCTACGCTGATACGTTATAAGCCGGATAATTTAAAAAATATGCTGATTGCGTTGCTAGCTTTAATTTTAGTAATTATATCCCGCCCGCTCGGTATTTTATTTGCAGGCAGTATATTTATATATATTTTCTATAGTGCGAATAAAAGATGGAAAACTATTCTTAGCTTTTTTTCTTTGCTAATGCTGATAAGTTCCTTTTACATTATCAATACAATTTTTTCTACCATAAAAGACTGGCATATAACCCAGGCTTTTGAGCAGGAAAGCATCATATGCGATTTGCCGGGTACTGTTCAATCTCACATAAAGTTAGATCTTGCAATCAGTGGCAAACCTGTTTTCCAATTATTTTATTATGTTACTCATAATTTTTCTCATTTTTTACATTTTGCAGGCGTAAAACTTCAATACTTTTTTTTAATGACAAGGCCATATTATAGTAAGGCGCACAATTATTTTTTACTATTTAATACCATTATTATTTACCTATTGATATTGGGTGGTTTTTTTGTCAAGCAAGCAAATTTTAGTAAAGCAATCAGCCTATTTTTAATTTCAAGTATTGCTTTATATACGCTTACAATCATCTTTCAATGCGATGATTATCACAATCGTTTTATTCTTTCTATCTATCCCTTTTTTGTGATTTTAGCAGCAGGAACAACAGAGTTTTTAGTTCTGTATTTTTTTAAAAATAACAAACAAACTTCCGGTATCAGTATAAAAAAAACGACCCTTTAAATTTAATAAGTGAAATACTTTATTACATACTTTGGAAAGAAATGAAAAGTGATAATAGTTAAGCCGGTTAATCAAAAACTCTGTATCAGCATATTGCCCGCACTTTGTATGGTATACCATTCGAAGATTGTTTCTTTTGGCAAAAATTTCCAACTGTTGTTTTGTGAAATATTGAATATGCTCAATAGGCTTATATTGAAACCATCTTTTTGCAAATAACTTTCGTTGTACACTATCATGGTTGGGAGTAACCATGATTACAATGCCATCTTTATCTATTAATTCAGATAGTTTTTTGAAAGACATATCTATATGGGGAATGTGTTCTATCACATCAAACAAGGTAATAACCTGGTATTTGAATTTACTCTCAAAATTTTCCAAAAGAACCCGATATACTTTTTTCCCTGCATTCGCTAAATCAATACACATTTCTTCATCCAATTCCAATCCTTCCGCACTCCAGCCCCTGGCTTTCATTACGTCTAAACAATAACCGGCTGCACACCCTACGTCTAAAACATTGTATTGTTTATTATCCGGCATAAATTGCTGTGCATCTTTCAGCCACCTTTCAAAATTTTTTATCCTCAATCTCTTTTCCTGTTCGTAACCAATATATCCGTAATCTTTATTTTTAAAATAATTGTGTTTGTAAATATTTTCTAAGGCCTCATTTTTAATACGAGGGTTTACATATACAAAATTACATTGACTGCATTGCACGATATAAAATCCCATCTTATTAACCAGCATTTTTGTTGTATTATTTTTGCAACAGGCGCATGGATATTCTCCGGTAGTAAACTTCATTAAAATTTATTATAAAAATAAGTTGTTTAACAATATTAAACAGCTTTGCCTTTCATAGCATAAGAAATTGCAGCATCCATAACACGCTCTGCATAAGGCCTCGAAATAGTATTGAGTTCTTCTACTTTTGTATGTATAAGATCTTTATCATTCATCGTAAGCGACAATTGCAAGGCCTGCATTGAAGCAGCCGTCTGCATTAATTCTTCTTTGGAAAGATGAGTTGTATTTTTTTGGATAAATTTTTCTGTTGTTTCCAGTAACTGCTCCCCCTCTGTTCTTGCTTCCACCAATGCTCTTGTGGCTATATCTTCTTTGGCATGGGTAATAGAATCCAATAGCATTTTTTCCAGTTCGGCATCGGTTAAATCCTGTTGTGCTTTTACTTCAATACTCTGCTCAATACCACTGCGCAATTCTTTGGCTTTTACCACTAAAATACCATCTGCATTTATTAAAAAACTTACCTCCACTTTTGCCATTCCTGCAGGCATTGCGGGTATATTTGATAAATTAAATTCGGCTAATTTCCGGTTATCGTTTACCATATCCCTTTCGCCCTGGTAAACTGAAATTTTCATACCACTCTGCCCGTCTTTTTGCGTAGTGTATTGCCTGGAAGCCTTGTTGGGGATTTTTGAATTTCGGGCAATCATAACATCCATTAAGCCACCCATTGTTTCTATGCCTAGTGATAGCGGTGTAATATCCAGCAACAAAACATCTTTGTTATTACCTGCTAAAATATCTGCCTGGATGGCGGCGCCCAATGCTACCACTTCATCCGGATTCAAGGTATCATTTACCGGTTTGCAAAAAAAATTACTGATGCTTTCTTTCACCAGCGGCACTCTTGTTGACCCTCCTACCATTACTACTACATCAATAGCAGTTTTTGTTAAGCCTGCATCTTTTACTGCATTGCTGCTACACACAATGGTTTTGTCAACCAATGGCTGAATAAGGCCCTCAAATGTTTTTTTTGTGATACTTAAAGCATCGCCGTTAAGAGTTGTTTCAAATATATCATTCGATGAAAGATATATTTTTGCGGCCTCTGCCTGTAATCGGATGCCCTGGGCAAATTCTTTATTCACTTTTAATTCATCTTCGTTTATACCTGCCTGCTGCAGCCAGTATTTTACAATGCTGTTATCAATATCATCACCTCCAAGATAAGTATCCCCGTTGGTAGATAACACTTCAAAAATTCCATTGCTGATTTTTAAGATAGAAATGTCAAAAGTTCCGCCACCTAAATCATATACTGCAATTGTTTTCTCTTCTTCTTTATGCAAACCTAAACCGTATGCCAGGCTTGCTGCCGTGGGTTCATTCACAATGCGCAAAACATCCAGGCCAGCTAATTTTCCTGCATCTCTTGTTGCCTGCCTTTGTGCATCATTAAAATAGGCGGGCACTGTTATTACGGCTTTGTTTACCGGTGTTTTTAAAATATGTTCGGCACGTTGTTTTAATTCTTTTAGAATAAAAGAAGATAATTCGGCCGGGGTATAAAACTTATTACCGGCCTGTACTTTCGCCATACTCTGATTACTGTCATCAATCACTTTATAAGAAAAAAAAGAGGTATTATCTTTTATATCATTGTACGATTTTCCCATTAACCGCTTCGCAGAAAAAATGGTGTTTTGCGGTTGGGTAACTAAGAATTTTTTTGCTGCTTCGCCCACTGTTACATTTCCATATTCATCAAAGTATATCACGGATGGCACCAATGAGCTGCTATTGTGTTCCTTCAAGGCAATGGGCTGCCTCGTGTCCGGATGAATAATTGCTACAAGACTGTTGGTAGTTCCCAGGTCAATCCCAACTATAATTTCTTCTTTCTGTAAACTTCCTGTTGCTATATTGATTGCAATTTTTGCCATAATTTAAAAGAGGATTAACCAGTAACTTATTTTGATGCAAAAGTAACAAATATTAAAAGCCTGTTTAAAATAGCTGATGTTGTTGTGTTACGAAATTGGAAATTAAAAAAACATAGCTTACTGACTTCCGAAATAAATTACCTGATTGTTTTGTTCTTTGAACTTAGTGTAGTTTACGAAAACACTTTAAAATAGTGTATGAATAAGTATAGTTCGATGTATACCAGGATATAACCAATACACGCATTCTTTAAAGCCATGATGGCCATTATCTTTAACCTGAAAAATAAAAACTGAACCTTAATTTTACCCGATAGCTTTTATAAAAAATCCCCTTACACAGCAAGAGGATTCAGATAATTTGTCAAAAACTATTGTTTAATAATTTTTAACTTTTAATTCAACACGCCGGTTTTTGGCACGCCCGCCTGCAGTTTTATTATCTGCAACAGGTTTATCCTGGCCATATCCAGTGGAAGCGAGTCTTGCTTCATTAATACCTTTACTTTGAATATAAGTTGCTACAGCTTTTGCCCTGCTTTCGCTTAAAACCTGGTTTTTATCTGGCTTACCGGTGTTGTCTGTATTACCTTCAATATCTATTTTATAAGACGGATTATCATTTAAAATTTTTTCCACTTCATTCAATGATCTAAATGATTTTGGTAACAGTCTGGAACTTCCGGTAGCAAAGAAAATATTTTTAGCTGCTACATTGATTTTCTCAATTACTTTTTTATCAATTACCGGGCATCCAAAATTATCTGCAGGTCCGGCAATATTGGGGCATTTATCTTCTTCATTATTTACTCCATCACCATCTGTATCCGGAACCGGACACCCCTGGTAACGGTCAACACCGGCAACAGTGGGGCATTTATCATTTTCATCATTGATACCATCATGATCCGTATCCGGAATTGGACAGCCATTGTAACGG
>JAYUBR010000812.1:0-1308 GCA_043740775.1 Ferruginibacter sp.
AGGTAGGTCGGCACTAGTTCTTTTACAGGAATATAAAATAGAACAGGCGAAAAATTACCTGGCGCATACGAGCATGTCGGTTTCAGAAATTGCTTATCACCTACACTTTGAATTTCCGAATTACTTTGCGAAGGTCTTCAGGAAAATAACCGGTCTCACACCTACTGAATTTAGAAGTGAAAAAAAAGGAACTAACCCTACAACTTAGCAATAACAATTCTGTGATCTGGTTATTTTTTCTACCTAAAGAACCAATATTTTAAACCTTCAATATTGTAGGTAGTTCGCAAGAAACAAATAAGTTTACTGCCGCCTTAATCTTGCATACTAGCAGGCGCCACCGTTGCCTTTTTTGTTAAGCCGTAATTTATGTTACTGCCTTCCACAATCATCTTACAAACAGCATCCGTAAATTTAGCTGCATTAAACTGACTATTCCATAGAATTTACGTTTTGTTTGCACTTGTGATGCTGAGCAACCTACAGCAACAAGTTACTGTTCGAAAATAATATTTAATTTTTCCCACTTAAATTGCTCACGTAAACTAATTCACTTTTACTCTTTGCTGCTCATCAGTTGGTAGCGAACTTGCCGGTTTAGATTTTATAGTTTTACCAAACCTGTACACAAAAGCAATATTAAATACCCTGGTGTCTCTGCTTATTTTTAGTGTTGATTGCACATCCTGAAAGTTCTGAATTTCTTTTGGGTTTTGGGTATAAAAAATATCCCTTACATTAAACTTAATGCTTGCTTTATTATTTAATAGTTGTTTAGCAATGCCGGCAGATACTTGTCCGTAGGGTAATAAAATGGCTTGCCCTTCATCCCGGTTACGGCTTGTATAGTTGCCGGATAATTCCGCCGACCAGCCATTTGTAAAACTAAACTGGTTATTTACATTTAATGAAAGTGTGAGTTGTTTTGCATTGAAAGGATAACCGTTAATTTCGCCATTATATTTGTTTTGATACAGGTTTGCAAAAACTGTAGCACTGTACCAATTACTAAACGGAATAGTAGCACTTTCTGTAATGCCATAATTATACCTTGTGCCAATATTGCCGACACTCCTGATAATTACAGAATCTTTGTGGATAAGGGTTTCATTAATCATATCATGTACAACGCTGTAATTGATTGTAGTAGTCAAAAGATTTTTATATGAATGGCTCAACTCAATATTTGTACTGAACTGCGGTTGCAAATAAGGGTTACCTGTTGAGTAGGTATATTTATCAATAAATCCAATAAAGGGGTTTAATTCCTGGTACGCTGGTCTGTCTATCCGGCGACCGGTAGAAAGT
>JAYUBR010000813.1:0-1308 GCA_043740775.1 Ferruginibacter sp.
AAAAGGGATTATTGTTGATATAGACCTATCAAAATTATTAAAGTATACTGTGATAGATCCGCACGCAGCCATGCCTGATATTCCTGAAAATTATTTAAACGTAACCTATGAATTATCAGGTACTGACTCACAAATAACTTTAACCGTTACGCAGGATGGTTTTGAAAATGCAGCCGATGGTGAAAAAAGGTACCAGGATGTGTATAATAATGGTGATGGGTGGCAACCAATTTTGGTTGAAATAAAAAAAGTTGCAGAAGCAGGTTGATAAAAAATGTTAAAAACTTGCTGATAACATTTTTAGAAGTGTACATAACATTGGGGTATGTTTGCCCTCTTAAAATAATAAAAAATAGAAGTAAATATTCATAATTTTCAAATTCAGATACATCACTTAACATTTAAAACACACAATTATGATCAAGTTACAAATCATCGGCAACCTTGGTAAAGATTGCATTGTAAAAGAAGTAAACGGACAAAACGTTATCAATTTTAGTGTAGTTCATTCAGAGCGTTACAAAGACAAACAGGGTGTTCAAAAAGAAAGAGCTACCTGGGTTGAATGCGCCTATTGGACAGATAAAACCGGTGTGGTTCCCTACCTTACAAAAGGTAAAACCATTTATGCAGAGGGCTACCCAGAAGCAGAAGCTTACATGAATAAAGACAACCAGGCGGCGGCAACTTTAAGAATGCGGGTGCAAACGATTCAGTTGGTAGGTGGTGTTGGTGAAGGGCAACAGCAACAAAATACCGGCAGCAGCAGCAATTACAACGCCCCCGCTCCGGCTTACACCCCTGCTGCAAACAACCCCGTAGCCTCTACCGCAGCCAGTGTTGCTTCTGATGCAGCAGATGATCTTCCATTTTAAATTTGACAGAAATTTTATGTTATAGCGCCCCAGATTTTGTGGCGCTTTTTTTATGATTACCGTTTGGTAAAAGCCGGCTTTTTTCAAAGTTCAAATACCAAATAAAGTTTTTAAAATAGCCAACTATCTGGCAACAGGTTGAGGTTTATAAATGGATTAATAAAAAATAACTACCGGCATTAAGTATACCAGCAGATTAAATGTCAGAACAAAAAGGATAGTAAAGTGTCACTTATTTTTCGGATTATTTCCTTTTACCTCCCAACTTGTATGATATGCCGGTTTGAAAGTTGGCAGCGTACTCGCCGCCATTAATCTGAATAAATCCGGTTACTTTATTCCGGGTTATTTGTAACGTATTGGAAATATAAAACGGTGAAACGGATTGATAGTAATGGTCTCCATTATTACCGTAATAGTAGTAAAATTTCGG
>JAYUBR010000814.1:0-1306 GCA_043740775.1 Ferruginibacter sp.
TTTTTACCGAGGGTAACAACCGCTATGGCATTGTCAAAACCATTGGCAACGTACAGCATTGTATTATCATCATTCAACACCAGCGCATTGGGACTGCTGCCCTGCAAACTATTTTTGCCTTGTAACAATCCCACATAAATCCTATCGGCCACGGTATTCGTTTTTGTATCAATCACTGTAACCTCGTCGCTGGAAGCATTGGTAACATACACAAACCTGCCATCTTTTGACGCGACGATTGCATTGGGATGTAAGCCAACACTGATGTCCTGCAAAGCATTACCGGATGCAGCATCAAATACTGAAACGCTTCCTGCGGCAGTGGCACCGGTACGCGGATCGGTGTACGCCAGTCCCCACGGTACGCCTGCTCTTTCTTTTAAACTATCGGTGGCGGTATTGCCTGCCCAGTTGGATACATACAATTTATTGCCCGCCATGGAAATGCCATAAGGTGCTACCCCGGTGGGTGTTTGCCATACAATCATTTTATCACTCCATTTAAATTTTATAACTTCGTTATTGCCATTGAGCACCACATAAAAATAGGGGACATTTTTTTCAATGGATACAATTACCTGGTTAGGAATAGCATTGGCTGCGGGCAGTTTTTTTTGTATGGACACCGATGAAATATTTCGGAACCCATTTTTCCATTCAGCCATCATGATAGCCGATGAGCCATCATCTTCATCAGTAGCACCCCACAACACCCATGTGTTGCCTTGCCATGTAAATGAACAAATGCCGGAGTAAGTGCTGATGTAATTTTTATACTGCGCCAGATCTGAAAAACTCCAGCGGCTTATTATTTTTTTGGTGATTGCATCCAGGGCCATGATGCCATAACGGTCTTCCACAACTAACTTTCCATCGTTGCTTAATGCGGTTATATCCAGCGCATGATTTTCCAGATCAGGATTGCCATAGCGAATCACTCCGCCCGCGGAATGCAGGATGCGGTTAAAAGGCATCAATCTTAAAGAATCATTGTGGCGGCGTAAAAAATCTCCCAAAATTTCGATGTGATCGGTGTTGATATAATCTACTTTTAATTGCTGCATTGTTAACCATGCCGCAGCAACATCAGGGCATGCATAAAAACGCACCGGCTTATGAACGCTGTGTGCCCTGGTGATAATTGCGGTTAAAGCAATACGTGCAGAGTCCGGCAGTTCGCCCATTCCATTCCATTTGGAGTGTTCCTGAAAGTCTTCACTTAGCATCGCGATTTTTGTTAAGGCTTGCTGGCTGTACCTTTTATTGGCATCGCCATCAAACCACATATAAGCGGGATAATTTTTAA
>JAYUBR010000815.1:0-1306 GCA_043740775.1 Ferruginibacter sp.
AGTACTTTTATTCACAGTAGTGCCTACCCTGCTGCTGTTAACGGTTACCTTTGCATTTAATTCCTGGGCACCTGCAATATTTGCAGACAGTACAAAAAACAACAGCAATTTTAATTTAGTATAATGCATATTACAACCTAATAATGGTATTTACAATATCAACAGCTACTGCCGTTTTTAACTTGGTGTCAAACTGATGTTCGCCGCCATTTTTATCAAAAATAGTTATTTTGTTAGTGTTGGTTCCAAAACCTGCGCCATCGTCATTTAAAGAATTCAATATCATTAAATCCGCATTTTTATCAACCAGTTTTTTCAGAGCATTTTTTGTTTCATCGTGGGTTTCCAAAGCAAAGCCTACTAATATTTGTCCTTCTTTTTTAACAGTGCCCAGGTATTTTAAGATATCTTTTGTTCTTTTTAATTCAACAGAAAAAAAATCTTCCGATTTTTTTATTTTTTCTTCAGCCACTGTAACCGGCGTATAATCTGCCACTGCGGCACTCATTACAGCTATGTCCATTTTATCAAAAACTGTTGTACATTCATTAAACATTTCTTCTGCAGATTGCACATGTACCACATCCATACCACCAGGTGCCGCCAGGGCTGATGGTCCTAAAACAAGGGTAACAAGGGCGCCTCTTTTTTGAAATTCAGTTGCTATGGCAATACCCATTTTTCCCGATGAATGATTGCCTATAAACCGCACCGGATCAAGCGCTTCATAAGTTGGACCCGCAGTAACCAATACTCTTTTGCCGGCTAATTCCTTACTGTATAAAAAATAATCTTCCAGCTTACAAATGATAGTTTCCGGCTCTGCCATTCTTCCATCTCCGGTTAACCCGCTGGCCAGTTCGCCATTTTCAACAGGTATAATATGGTTGCCGAATTGCTGAATTATTTGCAGGTTATTTTTTGTAGCGGGATGATGCCACATGTCTTCATCCATTGCAGGAGCAACAATAACCGGGCAGGTTGCAGAAAGATAAACGGCAGTAAATAAATTATCACAAATACCATGGGCCATTTTTGCAAGAGAATTACAACTCAGGGGAGCAATTAACATTATATCTGCCCATCTGCCCAGCATCACATGATTGCTCCATGAATCATTATTTGAAAGGTCGGATAATACCGGATTTTTGGATAAGGTTGACAAGGTTAGTGGAGAAACAAATTCTTTAGCAGCAGGCGTCATCACAACTTTTACGGTGGCACCTGCTTTAATTAATAAGCGCACCAATACAGCCGCTTTATAAGCAGCGATGCTACCCGATATGCCTAAAAGTATTTTTTTATT
>JAYUBR010000816.1:0-1305 GCA_043740775.1 Ferruginibacter sp.
TGGTTTCAAATTTAGATAAATTCTTGGCGGATGAATCTTTTTGTGCCATAGCCATAATTGCACTGCTGATAAAGGCTGCCAGTAATATAATTTTTTTCAAGTTTAATTTTTTGTGAAGATAATTTGAAAAATGCAAAGCAACTGTTAAGGCAGATTGCAGTATCAACCGGCAGTTTTTTTATAACCATCTGCATCAAAAAAAGACAGCCTTGCTTTAAATTTTAGTTTTACCATTACTATTGCTACTTTTGCAACCCACATTAAATAATTGCGGGTGGGTGCAATAAAAATTAACAAGCAAATAAAAAATAATCATGGCAACAACAGCAGATATGCGCTCAGGCCTTATCATCAAGGTAGATGGTAGTTTGTACACAGTGATAGAATTCGGTCAAAATAAAACTGCCCGTGCTGCCGCAAAAGTGTGGGCAAAATTAAAAGGTGTTGATAACAGCCGTACTATTGAACTTACCTGGAACAGTGGTGAAGTTATTTTTCCGGTAAGGGTTGAAAAGAAAACCTACCAGTATTTATATAAAGACGATACAGGCTATAGTTTTATGGATGTGGAAACATTTGAACAAATTACGGTGCCCGAATCAATGGTGGATGCACCGAGGTTTTTAAAAGACGGGCAGGAAGTTTCTGTACTCATCAATGGGGAAACAGACCTGCCAATGGGGGTTGAATTGCCGGATAAAATAGTATTAATGGTAACCTATAGTGAACCAGGTATGCGGGGCGATACCGCAACTAAAACGCTTAAACCAGCCACTGTTGAAACAGGCGCTACTGTAAATGTACCCTTGTTTGTAAACGAAGGCGAACTAATACGGGTACATACTAAAACAGGGGAGTATGTAGAAAGAGTTAAAGAACAATAATAAAAATAAATGCATCAAAAAAGGACTGATTTTAGAAAATCAGTCCTTTTTTAATTTATAGAAAAACTGTGCAAAAAGGCTTTTTTTGGGCAATTTTTGTGGTTTTTTACCCATTTTTAAAGCTTTTTCTGTATTTTTTAATTTTATTAATTGTCATTATTAATAAATCATTACCTACCTTAGCCGCCCGTTTCTAATAAAAAACCAATTAACCTTTCGATATGGACATAAAGCAAATTCAGGAGCTTGTAAAGCTAATCAACAAAACCAACATTGGTGAAATTACAATTGAAGAAGAAGGCGTTAAAATAACCGTCAAACAAAAAAAAGATCCTGTTCAACATATCATCGCAGGAGGCCAGTCAGGACAGATTTACTCCAATACGCCACAGCAACCATCTCCACCACCACCGCTTCCTCC
>JAYUBR010000817.1:0-4579 GCA_043740775.1 Ferruginibacter sp.
AATTGGAGAAGGTGGTATTGGGTTTGCATGGATTGTATTGGTTATTCCAACTATTTTTTATTCGCCTGTAAGCGAAATTTTGCTCAACGGCCAAACTATTGGTAAAAAATTAATGAAGATAAAAGTTGTTAGCCTGGATGGTGGCGAACCGGAACTGGGGCAGTACCTGCTGCGATGGTTTATGCGTTTTTACGAATGGGGTTTTATCATTTTTACACTTTTCTGGTTGAATCCTTTTACGGGTTTGATTTGGTTATTTATCGGCGGATCAACCTCCATTATTATTATCGGCATATCGCCCAAAAGCCAGCGCCTGGGCGATATCGTAGCCGGAACAGTGGTGGTAAATACCCATACAAATCTTACCGTGGATGATACCATTTTTATGAATGTTACGCAAACAAATTACCATGTAAAGTTTGCGGAGGTAATGCGGTTGAGCGACCGGGATATCAACACAATAAAAAATGTAATCAGCCAGAGTGCAAAAACAAACCAATACGATATGTGTAACCGGGTAGCAATGAAAGTGCAAACGGTACTTAAAGTTTCAACCGATATGTATGCCATTGATTTTTTGGAAAAAATTATGGAAGATTATAATTATCTGTCAACACGGGAATAGACTTCCTCCATCTCCTTAAGGAAGAGTAGAAAATTTTATACATTCATAGAAATAAAATTGCCTCTTTTTTCTAATAGCATTAAATTGCTGTGTATTTCATTTCACCTGACAACATAAAATTATATGAACCACTTTTACAGATTGACCGCAGTATTTTTTTTATTGGTAATGGGTGAAAAAATGTTTGCACAGCAAATGCAATTGCCCGCTGCCACAAAAAAGGTAGTGCGTTGTTACACCACAGAAGTGATTAATGAATACAGAAAAAAGCATCCCAATACAGAAACCGATGCACAGTTTGAAACATGGCTGAGCAAAAAAAACCAGGAAAGAAAAGCACAGCGGGGTTTAGCTACAAATTATACCATAGCAATAATATTTCATGTCATCAGCCAAACAAACACTGTTGGTGCAGGTGATAACCTTATTGCTGCAATAATCAGTGAACAGGTACTACAGCTCAATAAAGATTTTGCCAACCTTAGCAACAGCCAGTATCCTATGGCTGCAAATACAGGTATTCAGTTTGTTTTAGCTAAAAACGATACGCTGGGCAACCCGCTTGCTGAACCAGGAATTCAACGCATAAACAGCACCACCAAAGGATGGACAGATTATACAACCAGCGGCTGGACAACTCCTTATGTTGATACCATTGTAAAACCTGGTTCTGTATGGCCGGCAAATAAATATTACAATGTATGGATAGTACCGAATATTACCAACGGCTCATCCAGATTACTCGGTTACTCCACCTTTCCTGCAAGTTCTACCTTAACCGGATTAAACAATTCAGAAACCAATATCACCGCAGGGGTGGTAGTAAAAACCAGTTCTATCGGAAGCGCATTTTCTCCCTATGCATGTAATAATTCTTATGGCTTAGGTAAAACATTAACGCACGAAACCGGTCACTTTTTTGGATTACGGCATATTTGGGGAGATGCCAATTGCGGCAATGATTTTTGCGGTGATACGCCGGTACATTTTACCAGCAACAGTGGAGTACCTTCTCACCCAAAAAGTAATAGTTGCGGCACACCCGACGAAATGTTTGAAAACTATATGGATTACAGCGATGATATTGTAATGAATACTTTTACAAGCAACCAGGCAGACAGGATGCAGACGGTAATGCTCAACAGTCCCAGAAGGGTAACGCTGGCCACATCTCCTGTTGGTTCAGTGGCAGTTACAGCTACCAATAAAATTTCTTTTATAAATTGTACAGGACTACTAAAAACTACTGAAACCGGCATCACCACTACTTATCCAAGGTATAAAGATATAGACCTTACATTAAATGTTGAAGATAAGGCAACCGGCCCTGCCACCGTTACCATTACTACTTCCGGCACAGCGATAAATAATTTTCATTACCAGGTTATGACCCCTACCCTCAATTTTGTAACAGGCGATAATTTTAAAAATGTAAAAATCAGGATTTTTGACAATGCAGAAATAGATGGTGATAAAACAATTTCTGTTGACTATGCCATCAGCAGTGGTACAGGTGTTTCAGCAGGCAGTGATGCACAACGCGTTAACATTACCATTAAAGATGACGACAATCAAAAATACGGAACCAATAATGTAACGGTTTATAATGAAGATTTTGGTACAAGCGGCGGAGCTTTTCCCACAGGCTGGCTATCTGGTTCTTTTATATCGCCGATAGGACAAAATGTGTGGAAAGTTGGAGCAAATGGAGGCGCTGGTATTAGCGGCCAGTCTCTTTATATTACCAATGATGCCCTGTTAAAACCACTTGCTTACGCAAACGATACGGTTGCCGATGTTATTGCTATTACCCCTAAAATACGCACTACTGGTTATACAAATCCGGTTTTATCTTTTAACTATAAATGCAATGGAGAGGCTGATTCCATGGGAGTCTATGATTATGGAGCATTAATGTATTCCTTTAATAATTCAAGCTTTTTTAAGTTGGCCGATGCAACCGGTAACCAGTACACTTACCAGGGAATTACCGCTGCTACAAATTCAGGCAATATTACCTTACCGGCTGCATTACAGGATACGGCATTTACTATTGGCTTTAGATGGATTAATGATAATAATACTGGAACAAACCCGCCTTTTTTAGTGGATGATGTAAAAGTTACAGCTACACCATATCCGATTGAAACCGCTGTGAGCAGTAGTTACAGCTATGATATAAGGAGCGGTTCCGCCTCCAGCAATTTTAAAAGTACCAACAACAAAGCCATTGTATTTATAAGAAATGCCAGCACAAACCTTACAGATATTACCGCACAAATTACGCAGGCAGGCAGCACTACAACAGCTTTGGTAACAACAGGAGGAGCTTATTTACGCACCCAAAAAGTTTTCCAGATTAGTCCTGCCACAGCCAATACTACCACTACCTACCAGGCTACATTTTATTTTACAGAAGCAGAACTGGCTGCCTGGGGGGCCAATAAATTAACGCTTAAAATTTTAAAAGTTAAAGACGGGGTAAGCCTGGCCAGTACCTTAAATGCCGGCAATGCAGAGTTAATTACGCCCACAGTTTTTGAAGATGCCGCGGCAGGTTATATTACTTACACCGGAAACTTTACCGGTTTCTCTCAATTTGTACTGGTGTCGCCCACTACTGCCTTACCGGTAACATTAACCAATTTTGTGGCTAAGCCAAATCAAAAAAATATTCAGTTATCCTGGATTACCGAACTTGAAATAAACAACCGTGGTTTTATAGTTGACAGAAGTTTAGATGGCAGCAATTTTAAACAGATTGGCTGGGTAAATGGCAACGGTACAACTTCACTCACTTTAAACTATGGTTTTACAGATCGTTTTGTGCAACCTGGTGTTGTGTATTATTACAGAATACGGCAGGTAGATATTAATAGCAGGCAGGAATATTCTGTTGTTCGCAATGCCAGTATCAGCAAGTCTGACGGCATCGTACTTACAGTAAGCCCTAACCCTGCAAAAGATTTTGTAAACCTGTTTATTTCCGGTACAACCAATAAAGCGAATATAAAATTAATCAATGCAACCGGGCAAAAAATACTGCAAAAAAATGATGTAAACGCTTATGATGGCATTTACCAGTTACCGCTGAAAGGCAGCGCCAAAGGCACTTACAATGTAGTTGTACATTTACCGGAAGGTACTTATAGCACCAAAATAATTGTAGAATAAAGCAGTAAAATCATCAGCAATTTTGCCCAATAAAAAATCCAGGAGCTTTAAGTTCCGGGATTTTTTTATGACTTATATTTTAAAATTATTTTGACAACCTTTATTCCACTTTACCGGCCAAACATTGCCGCAATGATGCCTCCTATTAATGCAAGCAACAAAATAACAAGGTATAAAATAGTGATGATGCCTGCGAAACGATAATAATTTTTCAGGTTTTGAAAAGAAAGATTGAGTGTTTCCTGATCGTTGGCTTTTAAGGCAGTCTGCATTTTAACGCTGAATTTGAATAGAAAAAAAGACATAAAAAAAGCAATTGCTGCCACAAAAAGATACACCACCATAATCATTCCACCAGCCATCGTACCCATTTCTTTGCCTCCGGGCAATCCGCCTGATAATTTATTAAACATGGTGCCTATAAAAACAGCTCCAACTGCAATCAGGATACCAAGAACGAAACCTGTGATGGCTAAAAATTTTGTCCACATGGCGGTTTCTTTAAGGTGGGTTTGCGAAATGTTGTCAATCAACAATTCATTTTCTAAAAGGTTGTGCTCAGTATCCATGAATGAAGGTTTTAATTGTTTAAACGAATATAAATCTTCGTTACCAGCAAAACAAAAGGCACTGAAAGTTCCAGGGCCTTTTGTAAATTGTTTCAATAAAATTAATACAGTAAAGGTTAATAAGCTCTTGCAAACAAAACCCTTTGCCCGCTTGCATTACCGGTTAAAATACATTTCCCTTCTTCTGTTTTATTGTTCAGCGGTATACAGC
>JAYUBR010000818.1:0-1303 GCA_043740775.1 Ferruginibacter sp.
GAAGCGCAGAACGCAGAAAGTAAAGCAGATTTTATTCACAAAATGAAAATTGCAGCAAAAGAAGCAGAAGAATCACAATACTGGTTATGGCTCTGCCAGTATTCACCGAGCTATCCTGATTGTACTTTACAGCAGTAAAAACTGGAAGAAATAAATAAAGTATTGGGCAAAATATTATCTACATCAAAAAAATCATAAGTTCTTTCAAATTGAGTCATTTTCAAATCAGACATTGAGCCATTTTCAAATTGAGTCATTTTCAAATTTACAACCATGTTCAAAAAAATATTAATTGCCAACCGCGGCGAAATTGCATTGCGGGTGATACGCACCTGTAAGGAGATGGGTATTAAAACCGTGGCTGTTTATTCTACTGCCGATAAGGACAGTCTTCATGTAAAGTTTGCAGATGAAGCAGTATGTATTGGTAAACCCAGCAGCATGGATTCTTACCTTAACATTCCACACATTATGGCGGCAACAGAAATTACCAACGCAGATGCTATCCATCCTGGTTATGGTTTTTTAGCAGAGAATGCAAAGTTTGCACAAATATGTACCGATCATGGAATAAAGTTTATTGGGCCCACGCCTGACATGATCAATGCCATGGGCGATAAAATAACTGCCAAGGAAACGATGATAAAAGCGGGTGTGCCCGTGGTACCCGGCAGCGGTGGATTATTGGAAAGTGTAGACCAGGCAAAAGAGCTTGCAAAAAACGAAGTGGGCTATCCGGTAATATTAAAAGCAACTGCCGGTGGCGGTGGTAAAGGCATGCGGGTAGTATGGCAGGAAAGTGAAATGGAAAAGGCTTTTGACAATGCCAAAACAGAAGCAGCGGCCTCCTTTAAAAATGATGGCATTTACATGGAAAAATTTGTGGAAGAACCCCGCCACATTGAAATACAGATTGCAGGCGACCAGTTTGGTAATGTGTGCCATTTAAGTGAAAGAGATTGTTCAATTCAGCGCCGTCATCAAAAGCTGGTAGAAGAATCACCCTCGCCTTTTATGACACCGGAATTAAGGGAAGCAATGGGCAATGCGGCTATCAAGGCAGCCAGTGCAATCAACTATGAAAGTGTTGGTACCATTGAGTTTTTGGTGGACAAGCACCGCAATTTTTACTTCATGGAAATGAACACCCGTATACAGGTGGAGCATTGCGTAACTGAAGAAGTAGTGAATTACGATTTGATAAAAGAGCAGATAAAAATAGCGGCCGGCCATAAGGTAAGTGGTAAAAATTATTACCCGCAAATGCATGCCATTGAATGCCGTATTAATGCTGAAGATCCTT
>JAYUBR010000819.1:0-1302 GCA_043740775.1 Ferruginibacter sp.
GCCTGCGAAAAAATGAAAGCGGCTGGTGCAAAAAGAGCTTTGATATTACCTGTAGGTGGGGCTTTTCATTCGCCGCTGATGTTGCCTGCCAAAGAAGAATTGGCGGCAGCTATTGAAGGCACCACATTTAATATTCCCACATGCCCTGTGTACCAGAATATTGTTGCAAAAGCAGTAACCAATGCAGATGAAATTAAAAAGAATTTAATTGAGCAACTAACGGGTGCAGTTAGGTGGACGCAGAGTGTACAGGCTATGATTGCAGATGGTGCTACGCATTTTACGGAAGTGGGGCCGGGTAAAGTATTGCAGGGATTGGTGTTGAAGATTAATAAAGAAATGGTGGCGGACGGCGTGAGTTAGTTCGCATTCCCCTATTGCACTTACTTGGTATCTTCAACAAAATATTCCGAGTCTTCAAAATTTAAATTCAGAAATTACCGATATTTTTTGTGACCGAATACCCGGCAAAATATATCGACAGTTTTGGAAAAGAAGAAACTTCATTCGTTAGTGACGGCATGTCTTTGAAGATTCAAATCCGTAATAATATTTTTTTGCGGAAGAAGCTTTGATTCATTGGAAAAAGTAAGTAAAGATTCGACAAATAGTATCAATGATTTTTCGTTTAATGAATATGGCGGGCTTACAGATTGTTCTTTTCATCTTGAAATTCCAATCAGGTTAAAAGACAGTCTTAATTTTTTGGATGCCACTTTAAATATTGAAATAGTCCTTGAAAAATCTAAACACCCCAAGTCAAAGTTATTTGCATTGTCCTTTGGCACTAATACTTTTGATTTAAAAGAACAAGGTGAAACCGAGTTGTCGTTTGAATCACAAATGATTTTCTTACAAAGATTATTGCCAAAAAATATCAGAATACATACATGCCTGTTTTGCGCTTATTCTAATTATTGGGTTGGGGGAACTAACAGTTTTGGAACCTTAATATGTTACAAAGACATAAAAGATAAAATCCTTACGGTAAAAGGCAAAAGTGAGTATATAGATGCAGCAGAAGGCAAGGGTGAGAGTACACAAGAAACATTTTTATGTTCAGAATTTATGGAAATTGGAGAAGACCAATGGTAATATAAAGACACTATTTGGTAAAGGATTACTAACAAAGCCTCCGGTTAAATTGAGGCTTCGTTAGTAATGCAGAAATAAAAATAAATACGTTTAGCTGACAAAAAAAAATCCGTAAAAGTCAGTCCAAATCATTGTCATCAAAGTTTCCATCAAAGTGTGCTCAACACACTGTTCATACTTCTTACCGCATCTGCGCTTTTATTAAAT
>JAYUBR010000820.1:0-1302 GCA_043740775.1 Ferruginibacter sp.
CCGGGCGGCATCGTTGCATCGCCCTCTTTTACCGCATACCAATGATGAACTTTTACCTAAGCGAAAGGGCGTTTTGTACTTTACAATCTTTGCTGCAACTGCAATACCATGGCCTCTTTCCAGCTTTTAAAATCTCCGGCTGTAATATGTGTACGAGCCTGCGCCACCAGCCACAGATAAAAAGCCAGGTTATGAACACTGGCAATTGTAAGGCCAAGATATTCTTTTGATTTCATCAAATGCCTTAAATAACTCTTACTATAATAACTGCTCATTTCACAATCAATGCCATCATCAATGGGCGAAAAATCTTTTTCCCATTTTTTATTATCAATATTAATAACGCCTTTACTGGTAAACAACATGGCGTTGCGGCCATTTCGGGTGGGCATTACACAATCAAACATATCAACCCCCAACGCAATGCATTCTAAAATATTCCAGGGTGTACCTACGCCCATCAGGTAACGTGGTTTTTGTACCGGTAAAATATCACAGCAATGTTCCGTAAAATCGTACATCATTTCCATTGGTTCGCCAACACTTAATCCACCAATGGCATTGCCGGTTGCATTTTGCGAAGCCACAAACTGGGCCGATGCTGTGCGTAAATCCTTATAGGTACTACCTTGTATAATCGGGAATAAATTTTGCGTATACCCATACCTGTCAGGCGTTTCATTAAAACAGGTAAAACATCTTTGCAGCCATCGGTGGGTTAACTCCATACTTTTTTTTGCATAAGCATATTCGCTCGGATAAGGCGGGCATTCATCAAAAGCCATAATGATATCGCCACCGATAATGCGCTGTATGTCCATTACTTTTTCAGGACTAAACATATGCTTGCTGCCATCAATATGGCTTTGAAACAGGGCGCCTTCTTCATTCAGTTTCCTGTTATTAACCAATGAAAAAACCTGGTAGCCGCCACTGTCGGTTAATATGGGCTTGTGCCATCCATTAAACTGGTGCAGTCCGCCGGCAGCCTCTAAAATATCCAGCCCCGGCCGTAAATATAAATGGTAGGTATTGCCCAGAATGATCTGTGCTTTTACCTCTTTTATCAATTGCTGTTGTGTTACTGCTTTTACGCTGCCCGCAGTACCAACAGGCATAAAGACGGGCGTTAAAATTTCACCATGATCTGTAGTTATTTTTCCTGTTCTTGCTTTTGTTGCGCTATCTGTGTGCTGAAGTTCGAATGTTAATGCTGCCATAAAAAAAAGCCATCTGCCAGTTAAGAGAAGGCTCGCAAAATTATTGCAATTAGTACATTAAATGCGCCAATTGATAAGCGCT
>JAYUBR010000821.1:0-1300 GCA_043740775.1 Ferruginibacter sp.
AATGTACTCATCCCTGAAGGTTTGTTTTTTGTGGTGCGCCTCCTGGTTCTGAATGTATTTATACACCCTGTCTAACTGAGACTGGCTGTAAGAAAACACGCCATATCCATCCTGCCATTCAAACCTGCTGGCGGTTAATGAATGGTGGTTGATATATTTTGAAGCTTTTGTTTTTACGGTTTTCATCATTTCAGAAACTGACACCACGGGTTTTAAACCGATTAAACAATGTACGTGGTCTTCTACTCCGTTTAAAATAATTGTTTTACAGGTAGTTTCATTTATTAAGCTACCAATTACTGCATAAAGCTGACCCCTTCATGATTTGTCGATTACAGCATTTCGGTATTTTACTGCAAATACTGTTTGCAGATAAATTTGATGATACGAGTTTGCCATGAGTTTGTTTTTTTATTTTTAACATTGGTCGAACCTACGGCTTTTTTTTTATTATTTGGTGCCTATTATCACCGGGTTCAAACCCGGTGTTACAATTTGTACCGATGCTACGCATCTGTATGTGGTTTTTTATCTAATCACCAACGGGTTGAAACCCGTTGGTACAATTTGCTCCGATGCTTCGCATCTACATTTGTTTTTTTATCTAATCGCCAACGTGTTGAAACCCGGTGTTGCAATTTGTACCGATGCTACGCATCTGCATGTGGTATTACCTTTGTTCATTCACCGGGTTCAAACCCGGTGTTACAATTTGCTCCGATGCTACGCATCTGAATTTGGTATTACCTTGTTTCATCCACCGGGTTAAAACCCGGTGTTACAATTTGCTCCGATGTTACGCATCTGCATGTAGTTTTTTATCTAATCACCAAAGGGTTGAAACCCGTTGCTACAATTTGTACCGATGCTCTGCATCTACATGGGGTATTACCTTTGTTCATCCACCGGGTTGAAACCCGGTGTTACAATTTGTACCGACGCTCTGCATCTGCACTCACCATCATTTGCAGCACCCTCTTTGTTTGCAGAGCCGTAGGCTCGATTTAGTTTTGTAACACCGGGTTTCAACCCGGTGAATAGCCCAAATATAAACAGAGTGCCATCTGCACGGCGCATATAAAATACGCTTCGGAGTCTTTTCTTCACTTCAACAAATTTTATCATCGGCAAGCGAGCACTCACCTTTTTTAACACTGTATAAGATTATGCCGTTATAAATAACTCAACCACCACTTTTCTTTGTGATTGGTTTTATACTGGTCATACCATTTGCAAAGCGGATACAACAGTAATACGACTACTATCCAAACCAGGTAAGTACCGGCCAACGAAAAGCCAT
>JAYUBR010000822.1:0-1300 GCA_043740775.1 Ferruginibacter sp.
GACCAGGATGCGGATGATTTTGATGAATCGAAAAACCGCATTATGCACCGGCAGGTAAGAGAAGGGAAATATGCGCCACGGTTAAAATTTTTCTTTGAAGTGGGCACACAGGATGAAACAGCAGACCGTAATAATAACGGCATTATAGATGCTATTGATGATACTATCAGTTTAATTGATGAATTGATAAAGAAAGGCTATAGCGATGACAATATTGCTTACCTGGAGTTACAGGATGGAAGACACGATGTACCAACTTGGGCAAGGGCATTTCCTGCTTTTTTATTGTGGGGTTGGGGGAAGTGAGTTATAAGTTATGAACCAGTTTCTGCCGCCTTCGCAAAAAAACTTAAAGAAAAAAGGATTCACACAATCATGTGAATCCTGCGTTTCAAACTCTTCTTTAACCAGATAAAAAATTATGAATTCCATCTATCTACAACTTATAACTCATCACTTATAACTTCCTAAACGCTCATCTCTGTAAAATATTTATGAAAATACGGAATGGTTTCTATGCCTTTATAATAGTTCTCCAGGTTAAAATTTTCGTTGGGGCTATGCAGGTTATCACTGTCTAAACCAAAGCCCATAAATACTATTTTGATGCCCAGCTCTTTTTCAAACAAAGCACAAATGGGGATGCTTCCTCCACCACGAACCGGGATGGGTTTTTTGCCAAATGTTGTTTCTATGGCTTTGGCTGCGGCCAGGTAAGCGGTGCTGTTGATGGGTGTCATGTAGGGTTCGCCGCCATGGTGTTCAAAGGCACTAACGGTAACGGTTGGGGGCGCAATCTTTTTAAAATGCTCCAGCAACATCGCTGTAATTTTTTCCGACGATTGATTGGGCACCAAACGGGTTGAAATTTTTGCGGTAGCCTTGCCGGGTAACACTGTTTTTGCGCCTTCGCCCTGGTAACCGCCCCAAATGCCGTTCAGCTCTAAGGTTGGGCGTATGCCTGTTCTTTCAATAGTACTGTAACCCTTTTCACCCCATAATTCCTTTACCCCCAAATCATCTTTATATTCCTTTTCATCAAAAGGTGCTTCTGCCATTAAGTTTCTTTCTTTTGTAGTAGCGTCAACTACATCCTCATAAAAACCAGGTATGGTAATATGGTTGTTTTCATCATGGCAACTGGCAATCATTTTAGCCAGTATGGTAATAGGGTTGGCAACAGCGCCACCATATACACCACTATGCAGGTCGCGGTTGGGGCCTGTTACTGTTACTTCAATATAACTCAATCCACGTACACCTATATCAATGCTAGGGGTATCCAAACTAATCATGGCAG
>JAYUBR010000823.1:0-1299 GCA_043740775.1 Ferruginibacter sp.
AAAACAACGCCGTAAGGTTCTGTTGCATTAATACAAACCTGGTGATTGCCGGTATTTGGATAAGGACCCTGCGCCAACACTGTTGTTCCGCTGATGAACAACAGCACCAGCATACTTAATTTTATGAGTAGATTTTGAGGTTGCATAATTTTTGTTTTTGTATAATTTATTTTTTGGTATTGAGCAATTGATTGTACTGTGATCACTTCCATTTGGTATTCTTTGGAATGATGAAAGAAATTTTCAGTTATTTTTTTTCTTATCCTGGTAAGAAAGAGTAACAGCAACTGCAGCCATTGCAGCGGATTCAACCAAAAAATCCTTGTTATTTTATTTGGTCTTTTTAATTCGTATTGATTGCTGAAATTTTTCATACTTATTTTTATAATCAGTTGTGATAAATAATTATTGGTATTGGTTTAGGGTTTACAGTTATCGTCAAAGTTGTTGTTGCTGCACACTGGCCACCTGCTGGTGTAAATGTGTATGTTGTTGTTGCGGTATTATTTAATGCAGGACTCCATGTTCCATTGATGCCATTAAGTGATGTTGTTGGCAATGCAGATAAAATTGCACCGGAACAAATAGGGGCAACAGCATTAAATGCCGGGGTTACTGCTGCGCCAATAGTAGTGACTGTAATATTAAATGGAGTGTTACATCCTCTTGCATCTTTTACGGTAATAGTATATGGCCCGGCAGCAAGGTTTAAAAAGATATTACTGGTTTGAAATGTAATTCCATCTTTGCTGTAAGTGAGCGGCAATGTTCCTCCTGTTGCAATAGCTGTTATTGTTCCATCATTTAAACCACAGGAAGCCGGAGACGAAGTTGCCGTTAATGCAGGGCCGGGTAAATTTAAAAGCGTAACCGGTAAAGTTTTTATACAACCATTGGCATCTTTTACATACAGGATATAAGTGCCTGCGGCTACATTGTTGAAAATATTACTTGCCTGGTATGTTGTTCCGTCAATAGAATACTGCAGAGGCGCTGTACCGCCAGATGCAGTGGCAGTAATAATAAATGCTGCCTGCGGATTAAACAACGGAACCATTACTGCCACTGCATCTGGTGGTACAGCACTTCTGCAGTATTCTATTGACGGAACAACCTACCAGGCAAGTAATATTTTCAACAATGTAGCCGCAGGCACTTATACCTTGTATGTAAAAGATGCCAATGGATGTATAAAAACTTTACCCGTTACGCTTTTAAATTTACCCGGGCCTGCATTAACGGCAACTTCGTCTCCAGCTTCCTGTGGTTTAAATGATGGAACAATAACAGCTATTGCAA
>JAYUBR010000824.1:0-4563 GCA_043740775.1 Ferruginibacter sp.
ATGCCGGAACTTTTACGGCATCTGTAGGAAAAACACCCTTTGGGTTTGATTTTTCAAGAAATTATATGATTGTTTCCAATGCCGCAGGTGGAATGGCTGGTGCAGGTTCATCAACATCCTATACTACTTATAATGGTTACCCTTCTGCCATAAATGGAGCGGTTGCAAGTGAACAGGCTGCTCCTTGCTGGGTAGCAACCACTAAACATGGAAGGTTTGCTTATGTTACCAACACCGCAAGCAATAATATTTCTTCATACTACGTGTCGCCAATGGGAGACTTGTACCTGGTGCATGGAGAAGCAGCGAAAACCGACAATGGCCCGGTTGATATTGTGGTAGGTGAAAACAACTACGACGTGTATGAATTAAATGGCAAATCAAATACCATTGGCTGGTATCAGAGAAAACCTTTTGGCGAACTTATTTTAAAAGGCAATGCGACCAACCTGCCTTTGTCGGCAGTAGGATTAGCTACCTATTAATTAAGAGCAGGCTATTATTAAAAAATTGGGAGCAGTGGTTTACTGCTCCCAATTTTTATTTCAACTTTGTTTAAATAAACTTGTTATGTTGCGGTATGCTCGTAACACTAACCATTATTCGCTATCCAAAAAAATACATCTACTTTGCATTGCTGGCAATGGCATTACACCGGCTTCCTTTCTGGCTAAATAAAAATATCTCTTTTTATAAATTATTGGGCTGTGGTAAAAACGGCACTTTCGATAAAAATCCCGACTGGCAGCAATGGGGCATACTTGCCGTACAAAAAAAGGATATTGATATTAACTGTTTAAATAAAGAAAATATAATCCGCAATTTGCATGGCACTTTTATTAATAAATGGTTGCTTTTTTTTAACTGCGAAACATGGACTATTTTGCTGCAACCAATGGAAGGCCATGGCAAATGGGATAATAAAGAAGCTTTTGGAGCGCTTGCCAAACAATCCGCCTACAATGGCATTATTGCAACGCTTACCCGGGCTACCATACGCATCTCCAAACTAAAAGCCTTTTGGCAAAACGTTGCTGGGGCAGCTAATGAAATGGCGGCCGCCAAAGGTTTTATAACCTCTGTTGGCATTGGCGAGATGCCTTATATTAAACAAGCCACGTTCAGCATCTGGCAAAGCAGGGATGATATGAAAGCGTTCGCTTACCAGATGCATCAGCACACTGCCATCATACAAAAAACAAGAAAGGAACGTTGGTACAGCGAGGATATGTTTGTACGGTTTAAACCATTGAAAACATTCGGAACCATCAAAGGAAATGATCCTTTGGCAGGAAAGTTATAAATTTGTTGTTCATACAACCGCGGCGGTGTTTATCACCATGTAACCAAAACATACGATTGCCATTTAACTGTTTGGCTGCGGCAATAAAACTTTTATGAAGAATATCAAACTGATTGAAGTTCCGAGCGAAATAGGTGCTGGTACCCGTGGAGCCAGCCTGGGTGTTGATGCTATTAAAATAGCAGCCCTGGATTTTATGAGTAACTTTTTTGTACACTTTCCTTCTGAAAAAATACAGGAAGAAAATAACCTGTTATTCGAGCCTATACAATCGCCTTATGCCAAAAGAATACATGGTGTGTTGAATATTTATGAAAGACTAAGTAAAGCAGTTTGTGATTCGATTAAAGGTCATTTTTTTCCGGTCATTTTAAGTGGTGATCATAGTAGTTCTGGTGGTACTATCACTGGTATTAAAATGGCCAAACCCAAAAGTAAATTAGGTGTTATCTGGATAGATGCCCATGCCGATTTGCATACTCCCTATACCACACCGACAGGCAATATGCATGGCATGCCACTGGCGATAGCCATCGGCGAAGACAATGAAGAATGTAAGATGCATACACTGGATGATAAAACAAAAAAGCTGTGGGAACAATTAAAAAACCTCGGTGGAATTTTTCCAAAAGTTTTGCCGGAAGATATTGTATTCATCTCTCTTCGTGATTTTGAAAAGGAAGAAAAAGCATTGATAGAAAAGCATACCATTAAAGTAATTACTACTGGTGAAGTACGGAGAAATGGCGCAGAGAGTGTAAGCCGTAAAGTATTGCGCTATCTTTCTGACTGCACAGATATTTATGTAAGCTTTGATGTAGACAGCCTGGATTCGTCCATCTCCCGTGGCACAGGAACGCCTGTGAGCAATGGTTTAAGGGAAAGAGAAGCCGAAGACCTGATCAGTAAATTTATGCAGAACCGTAAAATATGCTGCTTTGAAATTACTGAGGTAAACCCTACGCTTGATAAAGAAAACCTGATGGCCGAAATTGCTTTTAATATTTTACAACGTAGCGTGAATGTGTTGATGATGAATTAGAAGGCTTGTGTGAAATGGAATATTTTAAAATCTGCAACTTTTGTTCCCGTAGTCGGCGTCCTCACCAATGCTATCAAATTAGTAACAAGTGGTAAGCAACCCCAGCCGCAGGAAGTTTGTATGTAATTTAATGTTTTGGTTAAAAATTTAGCTGGGTTTGGTTGGCGCACTAACCTTAAGATGGTAAATGATAATTCTATTTTAAACAACTTCTAATATTTATGTATCACTGGTTGCCTTCTGATTATTCTGCCCAAATGAATTCCTATGCCACCTGAAATAATAACACTATGCATATTTACATTTGCATTTAGCGCTGCATCCATGCCAACAAAATGCTTAGGTTTAAAATGCAGATTTATGCTAACCGGAATACCAATTGTATTGATTGTACGTACCCCTAATTTATCCTCATTATAATCACTTCCTATAATTGTTTCCCATATTCGGGGCAAGGTTACATTGTGTTCAATTGGTTTAGTAGTTAAGTAAGTAAATTTTATCCACGAAATACCAAAAGATAAACCGGGGCTCCATTTTCCAGGGAAAATAATACCTGAAAATACAGATATTGATTTTACTGTTTTATGATTCTGGCTGTTTTCTGTATTCAGGAAGTAATCATGCTTTTCGTGGTGGTCGTAACAGATATGCGATTTATAATAACCTGCACCATAAAATACATTTCGTATCCGGTAACTTATGGCAAAACTGCCCTTTACGCCATTGTTTGAATAGCCTAAATTTATTTCGCCCCACAGCGATCCGCCAGTTGGCCTGGCAAAAACATGGATTGCTGAATCTATATTATTCATGTTTTGTTTAAACTGGCTAAATACCGGGCAATAAAGAAAAAAGAGCGTTGTTAGTTGAATGATTGCTTTCATTTTAATTTAGTTTAATTAAGGGTAAAACTATTTCACACTTCATCGAAACTAAAATTGACTTCTGCTTTGCTGTTGTAAAAACAGTGCTAAAACCGCCATTAATAAGGCAGATGATAATTGCATCTACTCATTACTACTAAATATCTCCTGGCAAGAAGTGGATTTGCATTTTCCGCAAATAATAAGAAGCGTGATTTGCATTTTCTGCAAACAATAATATGTTGAAAAGTAACTTATTTAAATAATTACCTGGCTTTGCCGGGTTGAATTATTTTTGAGGATGGAGTACTTTTTATAAATGGCAAGACAAGACGTTGCTGCGAAGGAAATGGTGTTGGATAAGCAAGCCGTAAAACGACGGGAAGATATCAGCAAGCTGGTCCGACGACAATAAAAATTTTGTTCTCAATCTTATTGGGGCGCTCTGGGATTTTAAAGTAAAAAAAGCACATGCTTCCTAAAATACAAAGGCCCCCGTGAGGCCCTTTGTTGTTGGTATAATTTACATTCTTATCAATCGCTCTAGTAACCGCCCGGCACATGGGATTTATTTTCTTTAATTGCGTTTTTTTTATCAGTAATCCTTTTTACAATCAAAGAAATAAAAATTGAGAATCCAATAATTAAAAAAGCAAAAGATTGATTCGGATGAATAATATGTAACACGATAGAAGTTGTAATTAAGAGGCCTAAAATTACAAAAACACAAGTTCCTATTCTTGTAGTTAGCATACCCGGTGAAGATGTAATTTTCTCACTAATTGAATTTTCCGAGTTATACTTTGTAATAAAAGAATTAAATATACCAATAATACTATCTCTCTGCTCAGACGCCCTAAGAGTTTCACTATCGTCAAAAAAGAACTCTTTAAAACCTCCGTTTTTTAAATAAATATCTAAACACGTAAGGTTACTACGGGTTACTGAAATCTTATAAGCTTTAATGCTATTCCATGCATATACTACTTTGCGTTCTACATTGTTATTATTACTATTTGATTTATAAATAGTAATGATAAAAGAATGATTGTTAAATCCCAGTGATACAGATTTTGTAAAAACTCTTCTAATTTTTTTTTTAAAATAAATTGGAAGTGTACACAAACATATAAACAAGAAAATACCTAAAAGAGGCAAATTTAGAAACTTACCAATAAAAACTATTATACCAATAAGTAAAACAAATGATAAGAAAGCATATAAAAATGCTTTTAAAATAAAGTAAATTTTAGTATTTAATTCTTGCTTCATATTATTTATTTATTTGCTTTTTACAGTTTTAGTTATATCATAAGCAATGGTTCCAAGAGCAATGCCCAAACCTATGGTGC
>JAYUBR010000825.1:0-4562 GCA_043740775.1 Ferruginibacter sp.
AGTTAGTTATACCGCATCTGCAACAACTAACCAGGCCAAAGTACCTGTAACTTCAACTGCCTATACGCCAATATTCAAAGATTTGTATGGTGAGCATGAAGGGGTAATAGTTGGCTATACTGATAAAACCGGAGTTGGCGATTACTACCGCTATGAAATGAGGAGAATGATAGACAGCAGTGTGAAAAGCGTTGATGCTGTAAAAAGCAGTTGTACTTTTGGAGAAAAATATTATGTAAAAGAAGTTAGTAGAACAATTTATGCAGATAAAGATGTAGATGGTTTGGCATTAACTTTTGTGTTTGAACCTAACTATTCCCACAAAAAAAATGATTCTGCTTATGTACTTTTGCAAACTGTAGATAAAAATATCTACAACTTTTATGATAACCTTGATAGGCAAAAATTGGCTCAATACAATCCTTTTGTAGAACCCGTATTTATTATACCGGGGCAATTTGGGGATAAAACAATTGGTGTTTTTGGAGCCTATACAATTTCTGATTCTGTTTTATTTGTTTATCCTGAATAAAATATTTTATAAAAAAATATTAATCTGTTTGCCTTTGCTGAATACCTGGGAGGGAAAAATAAGGTGCTTACAACTACGCATCAATAAAAGCTGAGTAAAGAACAAAAAGTAAAAGTGTGCGACGCAACAGATTATGCCATAAAAAGCCAAAGCTGGTCAACAAAAAAATACTTGTAAAAACTACAAATAATGATGAAGAAGGAAATGAAACAAAGATTGGCAATTGTTACCGGAGGAGGCTCTGGCATTGGGTTTTCCATTGCTTCAACATTTACAAAAGCTAAGATTAAAACAATTATTATTGGCCGTGATGAAGCAAAGCTAAGGGAAGCAAAAAAGCAATTGGGCAAGCACTGCATTATTGCTGTGTTCGATTTTAACAACCTTAAAGAAATACCGGCACTGGTAAAGCAAATAGAAAAAAATTATGGCGGTATAGATATACTGGTTAATAATGCAGGCATCAACATGAAGAAAGATTTGGTGGATGTAACAGATGATGAATTTGCCAGCATTATTACAACCAATGTGCAGTCTGTTTTTTCCTTGTCAAGAGAAGTGGTCAGGCAAATGCTTAAAAGAAAAAAAGGCAGCATCATCAACATAAGTTCCATGGCATCGAAATATGGTATTCCAAAAGTGATTGCTTACACTGCATCCAAATCTGCCATTGAAGGCATGACACGTTCAATGGCTGTTGAACTTTCATCCAAAGGTATTCGTATCAATTGCATTGCCCCGGGTTTTATTGCAACTGCTATGAGTGCAAAAGCGTTGAATAACGATCCCGAACGCAAAGCAAAAGTAATCGGCAGAACACCCATGGGTTTTCTTGGAGACCCAGTGGACATAGGCGATACAGCCCTTTTTCTTGCAAACGATACAGCAAAATATATTGCCGGTGTTGTGCTGCCTGTGGATGGAGGAAATTCGATTGGGTTTTAAAGGATCTAACCACTCTGACAATTTGCGGCTGAGGATGACCGAAGGATTATTATTGATGAAGGTGTTTAAATAATAAAGCATTTCATAAATTAAAAAAATTAAAACAATCGTTATCATTATCAATATTCTTTTTTTGTATGACAGTAGCATTTTTTTAATTTATTTTTTAAACAGGGTATCGACCAAACCTTTAATTCCTCAACGGCTTACCACTTTTTAAAATACTCTGTATTCTTTCCAAAGTTTTCTTCTCACCGGTAAGGCTTAAAAAGGCTTCCCTTTCCAGGTCTAATAAATATTGTTCGCTTACCAAAGTGGGTTCGCTTAAATCGCCGCCACACATTACGTACGCTAACTTTTTTGCTACAGTAACATCATGGGCGGTGGCGTAGTTGGCTTTGTTCATTCCGTTGATGCCTGCCAGCAGTGTACCCAATGCAGCCCTGCCCATCACTTTAATATCGGTACGTTGCACCGGCATAATATAACCATCGCTGTGCAGGTCAATGACCGCCTGTTTGGCTTCGGCGATCCTTCTTCCGGGATTGATGCTTACCTGGTCACGGCCCTTGCGGTAAATACCCATCTCAAAAGCTTCGGCCGCCGAGGTAGCCACTTTTGCAGTGGCAATGGTGAGGAAACGATTTTGTATGGTAAGGATATCTACTTCGCCTTCCTGTGTTTCATCAGCCGCCCTTAACACAAACTCTTTGGTACCGCCCCCACCGGGAATTACACCAATCCCTACTTCTACCAAACCAGTGTAGGTTTCAGCAGCAGCAATTACTTTATCCGCATGCAAACAAATTTCACAACCGCCGCCCAGGGCAAGTCCATGTGGCGCCAACACTACAGGTATGCCACTGTAACGCACCCGCATCATCGTATTCTGAAACATACGGATGGCCATGTCTATTTCATCATAATCCTGTTCAATGGCCAGCATAAAAATCATTCCTATGTTTGCGCCTGCACTAAAGTTTGGGCCATCATTTGCAATTACCAGGCCCTTATATTTTTCTTCTGCCAACGCAATTGATTTTTGAATACCTTCCAGCACTTCGCCGCCGATGCTACCCATTTTGGTATACCACTCCAGGCCCAATACATCATCACCCAAATGATAAGTACGACAGGCGCTGTTTTTCCAAATGGTTTCGTTGGCGAAGTTTTTCATTACAATAAAAGCCTCCCCAACCCCTCCAACGGAGGGGCTTAGATATCCTCCGGTTGTTAAGGAATAATATAAACGCCGGCCATTTTCAACTTTATAAAATGAGCCAATCCCCTTGGCTAACATTTCTTCTACCCAGGGCGCCACTTTAAATCCGGCGGCCTTCATCGCTTCTGTTGTTTTGGCAACACCTAATACATCCCAACTTTCGAAAGCGCCAATCTCCCAGCCAAAACCTGCCATCATTCCATCATCTATCCGGTACAGTTCATCACTTATTTCCGGTATGCGGTGAGAGATGTAGGCAAACAAATTATAGTGAAACAGGCGATAAAATTCGCCCGCTTTATCGGTGCCGGCACACAATGCTTTTAACCTTGTTTTTAAATCATCAATTGGTTTTGCAGTTTCTATCGTTGCAAATCTTGGTTTGGTTCTTGGTTCATATTCCAGTGTTGAAAGATTCAGTACCTGGATTTCTTTCTCTCCTTTTGAAGAAGCAGGCATCTTCTTAAAAAAGCCCTGGCCAGTTTTATCGCCCAGCCACTTGTTCTCCACCATTTTATTTAACCATGCAGGAATTTCAAATTGTTCCTTCGCTTCATCATCGGGGCAATTTTCATACACACCTTTGGCAACTTTTACCAGCGTGTCAATACCCACCACATCCGCGGTACGAAAAGTGGCTGATTTTGGACGGCCAATAATGGGTCCTGTCAACGCATCAATTTCATCAACCGACAACTGCAATTTCTCCATTGTATTCATAATGGCCATCATTCCAAACACCCCCACCCGATTGGCTATAAATGCAGGTGTATCTTTACACAACACGGTTGTTTTACCCAATTGAAGGCTTCCATAATCCATTAAAAAATCAACAACCTTAGCATCCGTAGAAGGAGTCGGAATAATTTCAAGCAACCTTAAATATCTTGGTGGATTAAAAAAATGTGTGCCACAAAAATGCTTTTTAAAATCTTCGCTTCTTCCTTCTGCCATCAGGTGAATTGGAATGCCCGAAGTGTTGGAAGTGATCAGCGTGCCGGGTTTACGGTATTTTTCTACTTCCGTAAAAATGGATTGTTTGATGTCTAATCTTTCAACCACTACTTCAATTATCCAGTC
Organism: Ferruginibacter sp.; assembly: GCA_043740775.1. Lineage (GTDB taxonomy): Bacteria > Bacteroidota > Bacteroidia > Chitinophagales > Chitinophagaceae > Ferruginibacter. The sequence continues at coordinate 3,780 of JAYUBR010000825.1, forward strand.
GCAGGCAGCAATATCTTTCATGTTATCAGTGAAGTTGCCGGTGCTGATTTTCTTTACGGCATCTTTTGTATACACTGGCGATGGATTCGATTTTAAGGCCGCCGCCAATGCATCATTTACTATCTTATTTTTATCCGCTGGTTTTAGCTCCCCTTCAGGAGATGAGGGCGGTTGAATGTCTAACAGTAACACCCGTAAACCTATACAAGCAAAGTGACAGGCAATACGGCTGCCCATTACACCACTTCCTAATACAGCTACTTTTTTGATGATTCTTTTCATATGTGTTTTTTTTCCATTGGGAGTTTGGGAAAATTAGTTAGTTAGACAACTATTTTGTACTTCGAAGGTAGCATTTTTAAATTATGAGAAAAATAAAAAACAGGTGGAGGGAAACGGCTGCATTTTGAAAAAAGATTGAAAGCTTTGCCTTTCATAATACAGCCACAAAAGAAAAATATAATTGCTTTTTACAATCAGGGATACAACACAATTTTTACCTGCGGATCATTGCCAAGTGTGCGGTTAAAAATATTACTTACAAAACTATACCGGTCTTTCTCTGCCCAGATAAGAATGGGGTAATTGGGAAAGAATTTTTTAAGTAAAGGGTATTGAAAATAATATCCTGATAAGGCTCCCGCAGGATACTTTTTCAGATTGACCGCAATGGTGTCAATAGCCTCGATGATATCTTTTTCTGTATGCAGGTAAGGGTTAAAAAAGGGGGTATAATAACTGGTAAAAAATCCGCTGTCGCAAAAAGAATGCAGGCATTGTGGC
>JAYUBR010000826.1:0-4562 GCA_043740775.1 Ferruginibacter sp.
CGCTTCCATGGCCATGCGTGCGGGGGTAGACTGGCTGGAAGCAGGGACACCATTGATCCTTGCAGAAGGCTTGAATGGCGTAAGAAAATTGCGGGAAGCATTTCCCGGAGTACCAATTGTAGCTGATTTGAAAACCATGGACGGCGGATATCTGGAAGCGGAAATGATGGCCAAAGCAGGAGCTACGCATGTGGTAGTGATGGCAAGGGCGCACGAAGAAACGATTAAATGTGTAGTAAATGCGGGCCGTGATTTTGGGATAAAAGTAATGGGTGATAACCTCGGTTGCGAAGACATGGTAGCCGCAGCCAAATGGCTGGAAGGGCTGGGTTGCGATTTTGTAATTCACCACATTGGTTATGATGAGCGTCGTGGCATTGCAGCACGGGGCTTGCGGATGCCCAGTCCCCTTGACCAACTCCGGGAAGTAGTAAAGGCTGTAAAAATTCCGGTACAGGCTGTTGGTGGTCTTAGTTTGGAACAGGCTATTCAATGCCCTGAATATGGTGCTCCGCTCGTGGTGCTGGGTGCGCCGTTGACCATTGATGGTGATAGTTTTAAAACTGCGGGTGGTGATCTGGAAAGTTCATTGCGCCTGATCTGCGATAAAATTCATTCTTATACAATTAATTAAAAATAGCAAATGAAATCAGCCGCTGTAGTAAACTTTGCTCCTGAAAAAGGTTCTGTTGAAATCAGGGAAATTGACCAACCATCCATTGGAGAAGAAGACGTATTACTTGAAGTGGCCAACGTGGGGGTTTGCGGAAGCGACCTGCATCAATGGACAGCCGACCATAGCTGGCCCGTAAATTATCCGGTGGTACTGGGGCATGAATTCGGCGGCCATATTGTTGCACTTGGCAGCAAAGTAAAGGGCTGGAAAGAAGGCGACCGGGTGGTGAGTGAAACCGCTGCTGTGATTGACGTGAATAATCCGATGTCAAGAATAGGTTTGTATAATCTTGATCCCACAAGAAAGGGTTTTGGCTATGGGGTGAACGGTGCTATGACCCGTTTTGTTCGGGTACCGGCAAGGTGCTTGCACAAAGTACCAGACCAGATTCCATTTGAACATGCCTGCCTTACGGAGCCTTGTTGTGTCGCCTACAGCGCAGTGGTTGAAAACACCGGCTTAAAACCCGGCGACCGGGTAATTGTGCTGGGGCCGGGAACGATTGGGATTTTATGTGCGGCCATAGCAAGACTGTGTGGTGCACAGGTAGCCATTGTCGGCCTGGAGGTAGATAAACATCGCCTGAATATTGCAAAGCAATATGGTTGCGAAGCGATCATTGGGGATGCAACAGAATGGGCTTTTAAACGGGATGGCCTTGGTGCCGATTGTGTGATTGATGCAGCAGGTTCCAGCATTACGCTAAAGATTGCCATGCAACTGGTAAGGCCCAACGGAAAAATTACGAAGGTCGGCTGGGGACCGCAGCCATTGGGTTTCAACCTCGATCCGCTGGTGCAAAAAAATATCCGGCTACAAGGAAGCTTTAGTCATAACTGGCCCATGTGGGAACGTGTGCTTGCACTACTGGCAAGTGGGCAACTGGATGTAAAGCCAATTATCGGTGGTGTATGGCCGGTAACGGAGTGGCATACCGCATTTGAAAAAATGCATACAGGCGAGATTGTAAAAAGTGTTTTAAAACCAGTTTAAAAATCATGCCATGCGATTAAATAATAAAGTCATTATTGTAACAGGCAGTACAACCGGCATTGGTAAAGCCATCGCCATACGTTGTGTGGCAGAAGGTGCAAGCGTAGTGATTAATGGGCTGGATAAAGAAGGAGGCGAAGCAGTTGTAAAAGAATTGGGAGAAGATAAAGCTATTTTACACGTTGAAGATATAAGCGTTGCAGGTGCTCCGCAACGCCTGGTAGATGTGGCAGTAAAAACTTTCGGCAAGCTCGATGCGTTGGTAAATAATGCTGCAATGGTAGTATCGTCCAATATTCATACAACAGATCTTGCGTTTCTTCGTACTGTGTTGGAGGTAAATACGGTTGCGCCATTTGCGCTTATCCAGGCAGCCTTGCCGCAGTTGAAACAAGCACACGGATGTGTGCTGAATATCGGCTCCGTAAATGCATACAGTGGCGAACCAAACCTGCTGCCATACAGCATTTCAAAGGGAGCGTTGATGACCATGACCCGTAACCTCGGGGATACCTTGCACCGTGAAGACGGAGTGCGTGTAAACCAAATAAACCCGGGATGGGTATTGACCGAAACAGAAACGTTGCGTAAACGGGAACATGGTTTAGCAGACGATTGGTACAAAGCCATCCCCGCCGTATACGCACCCGCCGGAAGGATTTTGAAACCGGAAGAAATCGCCGCAGCTGCCATCTATTGGCTGAGTGATGAATGTGGTCCCATTTCGGGACAGGTGGTGGATCTGGAACAACATCCTTTTATCGGGCGCAACCCACCAAAAGATGCCACCACCATTCCTGTATCAAAATAAAAAAGTAGCCATGCCCAAATTAGCGGTCTTTCCAAAAGCATTTATGATACCCCTTTGCAAAGATGGAAGCATGCGCCTTTCCGAATGGATAGCATTAGCCGTAAAGCTTGATATCGAAGGACTGGAATGGTATGCTGGTTTTTTGGAAATGAAGGACGAAAAAAACTGGCTCAAATTCCGGCGCCAGGTAGAAGATCATGGGAAGGTAATTCCTATGATGTGCTGCTCGCCGGATTTTACAAACAGCGATGCTGCATTTCGTGCAACAGAAATTGAAAAGCAAAAGCGATGGATCGACATGACCCAAACGTTGGGAGGATCTTATTGCCGGGTACTTTCTGGTCAAAAGCGTCCAGAGCTTTCAATTGAAGACGGTGTGAAATTGGCAGCCGGTTGTATACAGGAATGTTTGCCGTACGCACAAGAACGAAACATCAGTTTAATTATAGAAAATCATTACAAAGATGATTTTTGGGAATACCCTGAGTTTGCCCAGAAGATGGATATTTTTTGTAAGCTGGTAGATAGTATCCACCATCCTTTTTTTGGAGTAAATTATGACCCCAGCAATACTTATCTCGCCGGTGAAGATCCCATTGAATTGCTGAAACGTGTGGCTAACCGGGTAGTAACCATGCATGCCAGCGACCGCTATCTTAAAGAAGGAACATTGGACGATCTGCGCAAAGAGGAAGGCGGCGCACAGGGATATGCTAAGCGCTTAAGCCATGGCGAAATCGGTAAAGGATTAAATGATTATGATGCCATCTTTACCATTTTAAAAGCTGCTGGATTTGACAACTGGATAAGCATTGAAGATGGCGTAGATGGAATGGATCAGTTGGAAAGAAGCGTGGCTTTTTTACGAAAGAAGATTGCACAGTATTGGCCTTAGCATTCATTGATAATTAAAAATTAATAATTAACAATATTCATGATCAAAAATATCTTCTCTCAACAATGAAGTACAAATCAATTTTATTATTTCTGATGCTTTGTATAGTAAGTGCTGGCAGCAATGCACAAAAATCTTCAAAGCCTGTTTCAGCCAAAATGATTGAAAAGTGGATCCAGCAGAAATCATGGGCCGGGGGCTTGTTGCTGAACCTGCATTCATCCGTTAACAAAGCTGCATTTTATGAAGCATATCATACCAATAAAAAATTATGGGATACCGCTTTTTCTTTTTTACAAACTCAGGATTTGGCAAATATCCCTACCGGCAAACGGCCGATTATCGGCGAAGCTGTTTTTATTTCCGTAACGGATGAACCCAGTAAAAAAATGGAAGATGTAAAATGGGAATCTCACAAAAAATATATTGACCTGCAGTATATCATAAAAGGAAAAGAAATTATTGGTGTGGCCGATGCTTCAAAAGCTACCGTTACAAAACCTTATACTCCGGATGCGATGAATTATACTGCGGATGGTACTTATTATACTACTGATCCGGGAACATTCTTTTTATTTTTTCCCAATGATGCACACCGGCCAACAATTAAAGCAGATGGATACGACGTGGTAAAAAAAATTGTGATTAAAATACTTGTTGCCAAAGCAGAATAATTTTTTATGAATCTAATAAAACAATATCATTTACATGTAGAAATTGTTTCATCATGAAAGAAAAAAATAAGTCATCCCGCCGGATTTTTTTAGAAAAAATCGCAGCAGGATCATTGGGCGCAGCGCTTGCCGGAGGGGTGGGTGTCAAAGTATTTGCAGCAGAAAATACACACACAAATCCATTAATAAATATGGATGATGGAAATGAATTTGCAAGCGGTAAAAAATTTGTGCCTGTAATGCTTACGCCTTACAAACAAAACGGGCAAATAGATTTTGAAGGCTTGTCGAAGCTGATGGATTTTTACCTGGCAGCAGGTGTAAAAGGATTTTTTGCCAATTGCCTCAGCAGCGAAATGTATAGCCTTACCGCAGCGGAAAGATTATTCCTGGCGAGGCATGTGGTAAAACGTGTGAATGGTGCAGTGCCGGTAGTGGCCACAGGTTCATTTGGTGATAGCCTGGCCGATAAAGCGGCCTTTACAAAACAGATGTATCACACAGGTATCAACG
>JAYUBR010000827.1:0-4557 GCA_043740775.1 Ferruginibacter sp.
ACTATGTTGCACTCTCTGTTATTATTGAAACCTGTAAACAAAAAAGAAAAAGAGTAAAAAAGGCAAATAACCCCAACCCTCCACCTAATAAAAAGGTACTCCCTGCTCTACAAATGACAATGAAAATGTAGCAGCAGCAATACCTGCAGGATAAAAAATGGTTTTTTTGTCGGTTTGTCGGACAAGAATAATTTTATAATTCATTTGACAGTGACCTGTCATTTATCTGATGTTTTTATGATTAAAGCGCTAATTTTTAATTCTCCTGTGTTCCTCCATTCTTTAAAAATTATTCTGTTAAATTTGCACAGTTTTCTTTTAATAAGCTAAGCAATAATAATTTACCATGACTTTTTTTTTGATTGGCTTTATGGGAAGCGGTAAAACGCATTGGGGAAAAAGATGGTCGCAAACCCAGGGATTTACATTTATAGATCTGGATGAGGCCATTGAAAATGAGGAGGGTAAACCGGTTGCGGATATTTTTGAATATAAAGGTGAACAGTATTTCAGAAAAATTGAAGCTAAAACACTTCGTTCTTTTAAAGGCCTTACCAATACTATTGTTGCCTGCGGTGGTGGTACGCCTTGTTTTTATGAAAATATGCAATGGATGAATGATCATGGTATTACCATTTACCTTAGTACCAGCAGCCCTGAAATTTTAGAAAGGGTTTTATTAGAGCAGGAAAAAAGACCACTGCTGAAAAAAATGAACCCGGCAGAACTGCTGTTTTTTATTGAACAAAAATTAAAAGAAAGGGCACCTTTTTATAACGCTGCAAAACATATACTGCCCTCCGGAAATTTATCAGAACAAACATTTGGAAATTTACTCGGCACAGTACAATCTTCTTTTTAAAAATTTATCTTTATGCAAAAAGGCTTTATAAAATCAGCTGCGTTACTGGGTGCTTTGTCTGTTATTTTGGGCGCTTTTGGTGCACATGCACTTAAACAATTGATCAGCGAAAAAAGCCTGGCCGTTTTTGAAACCGGTGTACGCTATCAGTATTATCATGTAATGGCCTTGCTGATTACCGGCATTTTATATAAGGAATTTACTAATAGTTATTTGTTATGGGCTGGTCGTTTATTTTGCCTGGGCATGTTATTTTTTTGTGGCTCTTTATACCTGCTGGCCTTTATTGAAATAGCCACTCAACCGAGGTTAAAATGGATCGGCGCTATTACACCTTTGGGAGGAGTTTGTTTTATTGCAGGCTGGCTGTTACTTGCGGTTGGGGTTAATAAAAAAATTACTGGCAACAGTACTGTATAAAGTAATCAGTGTGCCATTTTTATTTTCAATAGAAAAATCAATACCTGATTTTGTCATTCTTTGTTTCATGTTTTTTAATCCGTTTCCAAAACGGCGTAAATTATCAAAGTCAATACCAACGCCGTTATCCTGGATATACAATGATATACGGTCTGTTTCTTTTTTTAATACCAGTGATACTTCAGTGGCTTTTGCATGTTTTAAAATATTGTTCAGTGCTTCTTTCACTACTAAAAAAACATTGCGTCTTACTTCTCCGTTCACTACAAATTCAGGTAAATCAGCAGCAATGTTTACAGTGCATCTGATGCCGGTATTTTCAAAATATTCAATCGCATAACTGCGTATATAAGCCACCATATTTCCAAAAGAATCATTGCTGCTGTTCATCGTCCAGATAATGGCATTCATATTATTCAGCAACTCATTGGCAGAAGAAGAAATTTTTTCAATTTCAGGAACCGTATCTTTTCCCAACCTGCTTTTGGCCAGTTCGCTAAACAGGCGGATGGCTGTAACACCCGCACCAAGATCGTCGTGCATATCAGTGCTGATGCGGTTTCGCTCTTCCTGTTGTGCGTTGAGTATAGCCAGTTTTGATTCAAAAATTTGCTTTTCTGCGGCTAATTTCAGCGCTTCCTGTTCTTTGATTGTATCAATCAATTCTACCCGGTTTTTATAGGTTAATCCAAGTAGAAAAAAAATCAGCTCACAAACAATACCCAGTTCATAATAAAGCAGGGCACTTGTAAAAATGCCACCTGTTTTTCGAACCTGTAATACAATCAGCAGAAAAGATATAATGGAAAAAAAGATTAAAATCACATTGCCAATTGCAAGATAATTAACCAGCCGGTTTCTTTGTTTTACGCCAATGATGATATACAATATGCCAATTGCAAGACAAATAATTTTGGTGCTATTTTCCAATATATCCTGTAACCAAAAATTGTTGGTAAAGAAATAGATGTAACTAAAAGAGGTTAAAAGAATCAGCAATAATCTTTCCTCGTAATAAAATATTTTATTTAGTATAGGATAATTTGTTTTTGTATTTAAAAATTTACGCGTAAATGCAATATAGAAAATAGTGCCTGCAACGAGCACGGCAAAAGCAAGGTAACTCATGAAAAAACTGGAGAAAATACCACTTCTTTTTTCTGTATAAGTGTTAAAATAAATAAGGATAAACATACAAATTGCGTAGAGACAATTATAAAGAAATTCCTTTTTTCTGCTTAGGTTAAAGTTGGCACCATTAAAGAATATCATCATCAGCAATAAGCCACTTAGCAAATAGCCAATAACAAGTGCATTGTAATTTGAGGTATACAATATTTTTTGGTATTGAGGCAGGTATTTTTTTTTAATAATCTCCAATGCAAAAGCATTGAATTTTCTTTTTGTTAAATGCAGCTCAGCAATAAAAGATGTTTTATCATTGGCAGAAAAATAAACCGGTTGAAAACCATCTTCTTTACTTTCATCTGTAAGCTTTAAAAAACTATCTGAAGGTAAAATTTTATGCAGGGTAATATTACGGAAGGAATTGCCTGGATAAAAATAAACGGTATCCCGCATTGCGGAACTGTTTTGCAGCGTAAACTTTACATAAACAGTTTTATTGATCCAGCTTGCCGGCATAAAATGTTTAATTTTAAACCAGGATAAGTTTTTCCATTGCTGTTGTAAAATATTATCCAGGTTTACTGTACTATTGCTATCAACCAATACTTCGCATTTATCAGCAATTGAATAAACATCTTTAAATAGTGCAACATCTGTAGCAAGGTTGTCAGCAAGGGATTGCCCGGAAGCACAGGCATAAAAAAACCTAAATATAAGGATGCAAAGTAATTTCCTCAATTGCGTACGTTTTGCCAAACCTACATCTTTTCGTTGATATCTTTTTATCCTGCTTCAATCAAATTCTGTAATGTTACAGTAATGGTTTTATATATCTTTGTCTGTAATGGCAAGTAAAGCAAAATCAGTTAAATCCAAAGGTTCCGGTAAGGATGGATTAAAAGCAGAAACCGAAGAAAAAGTAGTGGTAAAACAATTACTTAAGGATGAGCGTACGCATAAAATAATGGGCACCATTTTATTGCTGATGGCATTTTTATTCTTTATCGCGTTTACCTCTTATCTTTTTACATGGCAGGAAGACCAGGATAAAGTTTTTTTACACGGGTATAAATTATTGCTGGGTACCGATGCCAAAGTAAGTAATCTTTTAGGCACTTTCGGGGCTTTTATTTCGCATTTTTTAATTTACAAAGGTTTCGGTATTGCCTCTTATTTTTTATGTAGTTTCTTTTTTGTTGCCGGCAGTAATTTGTTTTTTGGAAAAAAAATATTCTCTCTACGGCGTAACATTAAATATGTTATTACTGGTTTGATTATACTAAGTGTAAGCGCTGCAGTATTGATGAACGGAAAGGGATTTCCATGGGGTGGTGCGGTTGGCAATATGCTAAGGGACTGGATGTATAAAACGATTGGGAAGGTTGGTACACTGGCGGTGTTAGCGGTATCAATATTGGTATACATCATCTGGCGGTTTAACCCGGTTTTTGCATTGCCTTCAAAAAAAATATACGCCCCCGTAACAAATGATGAATCGCCGGATGAATTTGTTACAGACGCTGAAGCATCTGTGTTGCCGGAGGAAATAAGTAAGACTGCCACCAGGGGCAATAAAGTAAAAGGGGATACTGGCATGCTTAATATTCCCTTAGAAGTGAACCCTGGCCTTAACCATGACTTGCAAATTATTGAAAAGGAATTGCCGGCAGTGGTATCTGGAAAATTAACTTCCTCTGAAGTAAATACAACAGGCGAAGCAAGACTTTTTATACAGGATGCCGGAACAGATATACCAAATAGCATAAAGAATAAGGAAGTAAAAAATACAATTGACCCTGCGCTTGAACTGGAAATAAAATCAGTACCAGAACTGGCTGCCGAACAGGAACATACTGCCATCAAACAAACAAAATCAACAGGCATTGATACACCCTATGATCCGATTTTAGACCTTCGGGATTACAAATATCCGCAGCTTGATTTACTGGAAGCGCATGGCAGTGAAAAAATTGTACAAGACCCTGCAGAACTGGAAACGAATAAAAACCAGATCATCAATACGCTCAAAAATTACGACATCAATATTCAGAAAATTTCTGCAACAGTTGGCCCAACGGTTACATTGTATGAAATTATTCCTGCTGCGGGCGTGCGTATTTCAAGGATAAAAAACCTGGAAGATGACA
>JAYUBR010000828.1:0-4555 GCA_043740775.1 Ferruginibacter sp.
TTCTACTGCATTTTTTAATTCATCCAGCCTGCCTTCCAATTCTTCCAGTTTTAATTCATCCTCACTTATCTGCAAACTGGTAAACTGAATGCTCTCATCAAGCCCTTTTAACTGGCCACCGGCTTTTTGTAAAAAATCATTCAGGCTGGTTTCTCTTTCTCTTAAATATTGTAACCGTTGTGCAGCTAAACTTTTTTCACTTTCCTTGCTGCGAACTGCACCCAGCATATCGTTGAAGGCATGCTGCAGTTCCTGCAGATTTTTTTCCTGCGTAATAAAACCCAGTTTCTCCTGCTCCAACGCCGCTTCTTGTAAAGCAATGGCAGCTTCCAGTTCAATACGTTTATCCACTTCCGTTTGCTGTTGGTGGTTAAGCTCGCGGTAGGTAATGTTAAAGCCTTCCAGGGCTGCCTTGGCCAGCTCAATACTTATTTCCTTGTATTCTTTTTTTATCTCAAAATATTTCTCTGCTTTTTTGGCCTGGCTCTCCAGGCTCTTCAACTGGTTGTTGATCTCAAACAACAGATCTTCAATACGGGCAAGGTCTTGCTCGGTAGCATCCAGCTTTAATTTGGCCTCTTTTTTACGGGTCTTGTAAATAGTTATCCCCGCTGCCTGTTCCAGCATTTTGCGCCGACTGTTCTCTTTGTCTTTGATAATATCATCCACCATGCCCAGTTCAATAATGGCATAACTGTCGGTGCTGATGCCGGTATCCATAAACAGGTTGTGAATATCTTTCAGCCGACAGGCCACATCATTCAGGCGGTATTCGCTTTCCCCGTTTTTATAATATTTACGGGTAACGGTCACCATATTAAATTCAGTGGGCAACAGGTTTTTGGTATTTTCAAACGTCAGGCTCACTTCTGCCAGTCCGCTTGCACTGCGGCTTTTACTGCCGTTAAACACCAGGCTCTCCAGGTTTTCACTGCGCAGATTGCTTATTTTATGCTCGCCAATAACCCAGCGGATGCTATCAATGATATTGCTTTTACCACAGCCATTGGGCCCGATAACGCCGGTAATACCCTCATCAAAATGGAGGACGGTTTTATCGGCAAAACTTTTAAATCCTTTTATTTCAAGACTCTTTAAACGCACGGTTCTATAATTTAAGTGTTGCGGCAAATATAGCCCAATGCATCATAAACAGCCTTTGAATGTATGCACGAGTTATTCACGGTTATCCACAGGTTTTTAGCTGGGTAAATTGTGGATAAGTAGTGATGAAATGGGGTTGGCCGGGCTAATACAGCAGCTTTGTGGGGCTTTGGTGGCACACGCACTCTTGTGCCGCATACCAATTTTGAACTTTTGTTGAAGCAACGATTGATGAAATAATTTTTAAGAAAACTAACTTGCATTTGAATAAATCCGAACTGAAAAAAAGTAAAGTAATATTATGACCTTGATAGCCTCGACATTAAATTATAAAATGCCATTTTTGATTAGTGATCTTCTATGGTCCTCAGAATTTTCAGATAAGTCCGTTAAATTCCCAACAAATATTTTTGATCCAAGTCCATATTTACCCAATGATCATCAAGATAAGCCGATTAAGCTTGGACAAAAAATGTATATCATTAATGATAAAGTCTGTATTATTTTTGCAGGCATTAATGATGAGATAATAATCTTTCTTACACTTTTTAAAGATAAATTTCAATCTTATGATAACATTTCAAAGGATGATATTCATGAATTCTTGAAAGCATATAAACTGGAGAATAACTACAAAGAATCAGCCTTTTTCATAACTCACATAGAAAATTTATCGAACGGTGCAATTAATGTAAATCAATTTTATTGTCCATCGATAACGAATGAAGTTGATTCTTCAAATTTTAATATCGAAGAAGGAAGTTGGAATATTATGCATGACAAAATGTTCGAAACTGTTTCAGCCCTTGGTAGCGGAACAGAAGGTTTTCTGAATATAATCAAGCAGAACGGAACACTTCGAACTCAATTTGAAAAAGGCGATTTCATGTCAGCAGTTCAAGCCAACACAACGTTAATAGCACAAATACTAACATTAGAGAGGGTGGCTTTATATACCTTGAAAGAAAATTGGGGCGGTGGGTTTGAGACAGCTTATTATAATGGAAATCGATTTGAAAAAATAAGCGAAATTGCATACTTAATTAGTCATGGTCAATTCAATAGTTCAGGAGAAATTGGAATACCAATTCCGATGTTAATTATGTATTATAAATACATAAATGACATATTATACATTGTCTCACTGGAAGTAAACAAATATGCAATTCAAGAAACAGAAATGTCTATCACTTTTACATCTTTTGCAGGAGAATTTTACACAACAATATATGAAGTAGAAGGAATAGATTTGGAGAATATTTATGATTTTGAATTACCCTCAGATTTCTCATTCAACACTAATAAAGTCTCTATTGGATACGCTCTTGTTACTTCAAAGAATACGATCTTTAATCCAGCATTCTTTAATTTAGGTCCGGAAGTAAATATCAATTTTCTACAAGGTAAAATTATAGAAGTAAAGATTGACAAGAAAATTATGGCGGATATTAGAGGTGCAGCAAGGGAAGCATTCTCGAATTTATAAAATTTAATTCCATTCTGGATCTTCTCCAAAATTTTCGTGTTGTGGAGTTTTCGCCCCTGATCTTTCCATGATTATGAAACTACCTACTTTTTGATACACTCCGACGCTAACAAGTGCTTCAGGATGCACTAATCGCGGCTTTTTTATAACTTAATGTAATGGCAATTAAGCTAAACCACAGCAATACATTTTCATTTACAAAACTGCAAAGTACAGCATATGCGCATATTCGCTGCTAAGCAAGTTCAACGTCGAGGGCTTCGCTGATGTTTGCGTTTATAAAATTAGAGGGTAAATTAGCGAAAGCTCCGCCGTAACACAAATAAATTAAATTAATTTGGATTAGTTAAGGATTGCGTATACTTTAGTAGTAAGCATGGACAAAAAATAATTATACATAAATTGAGATACAACTTTGTCTATATTATTTTATTTACTTTTTATGTGGCCCAAGCCTCTGCCCAGACGGTTGTAAAAATGGAACAAGAGGGTAACGTTTTTAAGGTACCTTGTAAAATTAATGGATTAACACTTTCATTTATTTTTGATACTGGTGCTTCGGATGTTTCAATTTCACTAAGCGAAGCTATTTTTATGTTAAAAAATGGGTACCTAACTGCTGAGGAAATAAGCGGCTCCCAAAATTACCAAACAGCTACGGGAGAAATTCATGAAGGAATGACTCTTACTTTAAGAGAAATTGAATTTCAAAACATCAAACTTTATAATGTTCCCGCAACAGTTATTTTAGAGATGAAAGCACCACTTTTATTTGGTCAATCAGCAATGAAGAAATTAGGAGCGTTTCAATTTGATCCTAACACAGGTACTCTTACAATTCTTAATAATTCAAAAAACTATAATTTCTCTTCGAATAATTGCTCTGAAATTAATCCGTTAAAAGGCCAAGTCTATACTAAAAAAGAACTTTATGACATAGCTTTCCCCTATTTTAAAATTGGTGATTATCAAAAGGCAGCTGATTCTTTTTCGTTGTATTTGAAAATTTATCCGGATGACCCTTTCGGCTATTATATGGTTGGGAAATGCCTTTGGGGAATAGACTCAACCATGAAAAGAGGAATTGCAAATTTTTATTTCAATAAGACAATTGAAATTTATGAAAGTCTTTCAAACAATTCAAAATACAAACCTCAATTTCTTGGCAGTTGCAAATACTTCGTAGCTTACTATGCGAATGTAGTCAAGGACAAAAAAAATGCGATTTACTTTCTTGAGAAAATAATTCATATTGACCCTAATGATAATGATGCTATTAAAAATTTACAGATGATTAAAAGTAGCTTTTAGATACCGTTAGCGCAAGCAACTCTTCAAATTATAAAACTGTTGTTGGCGCAAGGGTGTAGGGCGGGCAAAGTGCGTTGGCAATCCTTGTGCCTGTAAAGCAGCCAACAGCTATGCTTTAATAAACTCCCAATTTTAAAAGCTGCATTTTAAGGGGGTGCTCCTATGGAGCAAAAGTTTATGTTACTTGTTTATTACAAAGGGGTTGCTCCCATGGAGCAGGAGATACGAGCAGTACATCAGTCTGGCACAGGACACCCCAGGCGCATTCTATGTCAATTTCCAAAAATTAAGCAGCAAATTTTTGAGTATTAACATAAGGTGTACCTCTGTTCACGGTTGCAAAAAGTCTGCTTAAAACTTTACACCTTATTGCATTCAAAACTGACATTTTATTTTTTCCTTCAGCTACTTTTTTGTTGTAATAGAGTTTAATCTCTGTATCACATTTTTTTGCGGAAAGTGCACACAAATTTAACATTGACTTCAGTTTTTTGTTTGCCATCGGATGCACTTTTGTTCGCCCTTTAATGGTTGTTCCTGATGTGTACTTGAAAGGCGCAATACCTGCATAACAGGCCATTTTACGCCAGTTTTCAAAACTGCTAAAACATCTCGTAGCAACTATGAATGTAATGGCTGTTTGCCTTCCAATAC
>JAYUBR010000829.1:0-1296 GCA_043740775.1 Ferruginibacter sp.
GGTATAGGTTTGGCCGATGCCATCTGCGATTTGGTAAGCAGCGGAAGTACACTTTTTACCAACGGCTTAAAAGAAGTAGAAGTGGTGTTGAAATCAGAAGCCGTGCTTACAGCCAATAAAAAATTATCTGCAGAAACCAAAGACATTCTTAACAAGTTACTGTTACGCATCAACGCAGTTAAAACAGCCAAGAATAATAAATACATTTTACTGAATGCGCCCAATGAGCAGTTGAAAAACATCTCCACTTTATTGCCAGGTATGAAAAGTCCCACCATCGTGCCTTTGGCAGAAGAAGGTTGGAGCAGTGTACAAAGTGTGGTGAATGAAAATGATTTTTGGGAAGTGATAGAAAAATTAAAATCATTTGGCGCGGAAGGAATTATTGTATTGCCAATTGAAAAGATGATTGTGTAAATAAGGATTATTATGGAAAAAGTTTTTATCAATCCATTGAAAGCGCAATGGAAAGAAATATTGCAAAGACCAGCTTTTGATAGTTCATCACTGGAAAGTATTGTTAGCCCGATTTTGTTGGATGTGAAGCTGCACGGTGATGATGCGCTGAAAAAATATGCAGTAAAATTTGATGGCGTAGCACCAGAAGAATTGAAAGTAAGCGAAGCGGAAATACTTGAAGCGAATGGTTTGGTAAGCGATGAATTAAAAGCTGCTATTGATATTGCAAAAAATAACATCACCGTTTTTCATGAAGCGCAGAAAGAGGTTACCAAACAAATAGAAACAACGGCAGGTGTGGTTTGCTGGAGAAAATCAATCGCTATACAAAAAGTGGGATTGTATATTCCGGGAGGTACGGCACCCTTATTTTCCACGTTGCTGATGTTGGGCGTACCCGCTGTGCTTGCGGGTTGCAGCGATATCATGGTATGTACCCCTGCTGACAAACAAGGAAAAGTAAATCCTGTTATTTTATATGTTGCCGAATTAATCGGTCTTAAAAATATTTATAAAACAGGTGGTGCACAGGCCATTGCTGCAATGGCTTATGGCACTGAAACTGTGCCACAGGTGTATAAAATTTTTGGTCCGGGTAATCAGTATGTTACCTGCGCCAAACAACTTGTAAACAAGGAAGGTATTGCCATTGATATGCCTGCAGGCCCAAGTGAAGTGGCTGTGTATGCAGATGAAACTGCCAACCCGGTTTTTGTAGCGGCAGACCTGTTAAGCCAGGCAGAACATGGTGCAGATAGCCAGGTTGTTTTGGTAGCATCGTCTCAAAAAATAGTGAATAATGTGAAAGTTGAAATTAATAAACAACTAACTGCTTTA
>JAYUBR010000830.1:0-4552 GCA_043740775.1 Ferruginibacter sp.
TCCTTCGCTGTTTAGTTGAGGAGTAAGTGCGGTAGCAGAGAAAAAGTAAAACAGCACCTTTCGGTAATAAATACAGAAAAAAACCTATTTTACAGCCCAACAAAATCAGGCCACCGCTGTAATGAATATCATACCCCTAAAAGTTTCCGCCACACTAAATGATGCTTACAGAAAGCAAAGCCTTACGGCGGAGCAGATCGCTGTCTTCAAACAAAATCTGTCCATTCTTTTCAGCCGCACCAACGATGCGGAAAGCGAAGAGTACAATAAAAACATCATATCCGATTTTTTAAAAGATACTTACTACAAAGGGCTGCATGAAATAAATACCAACGAACGCAAAGACCTGGTGATACACAACGGCCCCAAAGCAAGTGACCTTGTCGGTGTAATTATCGAAGCCAAAAAACCCAGTAACAAATCAGAGATGATTTCGGTGCAAAAGCCCAATGCCAAAGCGTTGCATGAGCTGGTGCATTATTATTTGCAGGAACGCATTTACAAAAACAACACCTCCATCAAATACCTGATAGCCACCAATGTGTACGACTGGTTTGTATTTGATGCACAGGATTTTGAAAAACTGTTTTTTGAAAACAAAACATTGTTGAAAGATTATAAAGGCTGGAACGATGGCACACTGGTTGGCGACAAAACAGAATGGCTGTACAACCAGTTATTAAAACCATTTATTGATAAACATGCTGATGATCTCAATGCTGCATACTTTAATCTTAAAGATGCTTTGGTTATTGCTACCAACAACGACAAAGCTGATGACGAAAAATTAGTTGACCTCTACAAAATATTCAGCGGCGAACACCTGTTGAAAAAATCTTTTGCCAACGACAGTAACAGTCTTAACAAAGAATTTTACAACGAACTGCTACACCTCATAGGACTGGAAGAAAAGAAAGACGGTAGCAAAAAACTGATTGACAGAAAAGCCGAAGGCAAAAGAAACGAAGGCTCCCTGTTAGAAAATACGATCACTATTTTGCAAAGCCGCAGCCGCAGCGGGCTGAGTGATGCCGATACTTTTTCTGTGGGGCTGGAGCTTTGCATTAACTGGCTTAACCGCATCCTTTTTTTAAAATTGCTGGAAGGTCAGTTGATACAATACCATCGCGGCAATAAGCAATATGCTTTTTTAAACAGCAGCCGCATTAAAGACTTTGATGAACTGGACGAACTGTTTTTTGAAGTACTGGCACTGCCGGTTGTAAAAAGATCGCCATCGGTTACAACAAAGTTTGCCAACATTCCCTACCTCAACAGTTCTTTGTTTGAAGCTACCGGCAACGAGGAACGTTATTGCTATATCAGCGCCCTAAAAGGCCGGTTGGAACTGCCGTTATATAGTACCACTGTTTTAAAAGACAACAGTGGCAAACGCATTGCAGGCAATAAAAACACGTTACAATACCTGTTTGAATTTTTAGATGCTTACGACTTTGCCAGCGATAAAGCCAGCCTGATAAAAGAAGATAATAAAACTATTATTAACGCCAGTGTGCTGGGGCTGATATTTGAAAAAATAAACGGCTATAAAGATGGCAGTTTTTTTACGCCCGGGTTTATCACCATGTATATGTGCCGGGAAACTTTGCGCCGTTCTGTGGTACAAAAATTTAAAGAAGCCGGTGGCAAATCCTACGAAAAAATTGACAATTACGACACACTGAAAGATGCCATTGAATACAGCAACAAGGCAGAACGGGCAAAAGCCAATGCATTGGTTGACTCCATTAAAATCTGCGACCCTGCAGTGGGTAGTGGCCATTTTTTAGTAAGTGCATTGAATGAATTACTGGCAATTAAAAGTGACTTGCGAATACTAAGCTACCGCAATGGCAACCGCTGCAGCAGCCACAAAATTACCGTGGCCAATGACGAACTGATTGTAAAAAATGTGGAAACGGATCATTTTTTTGCCTACCAGCTCAACCAAAATAACCAGCCCATTGAAGAGTTGCAGGAAGTGCAGGAAATGTTGTTTCATGAAAAACAAACCCTGATAGAAAATTGCCTTTTTGGAGTAGACATTAACCCCAAGAGTGTGATGATTTGTCAGTTGAGGTTGTGGATTGAATTATTAAAGAATGCCTATTATATACAAGGCCAGACCGGTGTTTTAGAGACATTGCCCAATATTGACATCAACATTAAATGTGGTAACAGCCTTATCAGTCGTTTTAAATTAGATGCCGACCTGAGCGATGTATTCAGGAGTAAACGCTTTAGTCACCAGGTTTATTTAATAACGGTGGAAGCTTATAAAATTGCCAAAGACAAAGCCGCAAAAGATGAACTAAAAATATTTTTAAGCGATATTAAAAAAGAGTTCCTAAGCACTGTACTCAACAAACATCCGTATCAGAAAGAACTGAGTAAATTGCGTGCAGACCTTGTTGCGCTTGACTTTACCGATCTCTTCGGTCTTAAAAAAATGACCGAAGCAGAAACTGCTGCGAAAAAGAAAAGCCTGCAAAAACAAATTCACGAACTGGACGCAAAAGTGAATGAATATAAAAATGCCGCCATTTACAACAACGCTTTTGAATGGCGTTTTGAATTTCCGGAAGTGCTGGATGGAGATGGAAATTACAAGGGGTTTGATGTGGTGATTGGGAACCCGCCATATATAAGGCAGGAAGAGATCACCGACCTGAAAGACCATCTGAAAAAAAATTACGAAGTGTTTGCAGGCACAGCAGATTTACTGATTTACTTTATTGAAAAAGGAATGGCGATTTTAAAACCCGGTGCACAGTTTAATTTTATTGTAGCCAATAAATTTTTACGTGCCGGTTTTGGAAAGGTTATAAGAAAATGGATACAGCAGTTTCAAATAGACGCCCTGATAGATTTTGGCGACCTGCCTGTTTTTGACGAAGCCACCACTTACCCGTTAGTGTTGCTGATGCAAAAGAAATTACCTGAAAATAGTCTGCTTGCGGCAAACGTAAAAGAACTTAATAAAGAAAATTTTGAAACTTATCTTGATGAAATTGCATTTAAAATCCATCAAAATAATTTAGAAGATGACGGCTGGAACCTTGCGCATGAAGCCACCAATACATTACTTCAAAAATTAAAAAAGATTGGGAAACCTCTGCATCAATATGCAGAAGACAATGTTTACAGGGGCTTGATAACTGGTCTGAATGAAGCATTTGTAATTGACAACGAAACAAAAAACAAGTTGATTACAGAAGATGCAAACAGCCAAAAAATAATAGTGCCTTTTTTAATTGGGAAAGACATAAAAAGATTTACTTATCCAGAAATAAAACAATGGCTGATAAAAATTCCGAAGGGTTATACAATCAAACATAACCTGCCACCAACGGATGTCAACTATGTGAATGAACCAACACCACGGTATGGCAATATGCCTTTTAATAATGCATGGAATTGGGTAAGAGAAAATTATCCGGCCATTGCAAAACATTTGCTTCCCTTCAAAGAAAGAGCAGAAGCAAGATTGGACAAAGGAGATTTTTGGTGGGAGTTAAGAGCCTGTGATTATTACAATGAATTTGAAAAGCCCAAAATCATTTATCCAAACATTTGCAAACAGCCGGAATTTATCTGGGATGAAAAAGGATACTATACCAATCAAAAGTGTTTCATCATTACCAATGCAAGCAAATATTT
The DNA here is from genome assembly GCA_043740775.1 of Ferruginibacter sp. Taxonomy (GTDB): domain Bacteria; phylum Bacteroidota; class Bacteroidia; order Chitinophagales; family Chitinophagaceae; genus Ferruginibacter. Next base: position 3,661 of record JAYUBR010000830.1, read on the forward strand.
GCTGGCTGTTTTAAACAGCAGTTTTACTTTTTATTTGTTCAGGCAAATACTTCCTAAACTCCGGGGAGATTTTTATGAACCAAGCTATGTTTATTTTAAAGACTTCCCGATAGCTGAAGCCAATAAAAAACAGCAATAACAAATTGAGTTGATTGCAGATAAAATTTTATCTGCCAAAAAAGAAAATCCGCAAGGCGATACCAGTGCCTGGGAAAAAGCAATTGATGTACTGGTGTACCAGTTGTATGGGTTAACGGAGGAGGAGGTGAAGATTATTGAAAACAAAAAATAAATAATGTAGGTTCTTATGAAGAATCATTCAAAAATAGCTACAAGTGCATTCAACAAACTGCAAGAAAATAAACTGGAAAATATCCGGCAATTAATTGCTGTACCAATGGAAAAATTAATTGAGCTAAAAAAATATTATTCCAATTGGGCCAGAGAAGCCAGGGAAGCAGGTTATACAGAAAGCGAAGCAATTAATTAATGAAAAGTGGTGGCAGGTATCTGAAGCTATAGAGATTAAAAAGGGAAATGATGAACAAGCATGGGATTACCTTACTTAGGCGTACAGTTATTTTTACGCCTACTCTTAAATCCTGTTTTCGGCTAACCGGTTTTGATATTAATTCAAGCGTAAGTGTTGCCAACCCGAGGGCTGGCAAACTACATTACACCCCGCTTTATAGGTATATTCTAATGATTGATTTATTTGCGTTAAGTCAGCTAAGTTTTTTGTTGGTTTCGTTTAAGGAGTGCTAACAAAATCAACAGTACAAACATCGTAATATAATTACAGCAGTACAACAGGAATAGAATCCTATTTGGTACAGGGTTTTTCCTGTATTTGATTAGAAAAAAATGGTTTGCTGATTTAGTTATTGAAAAT
>JAYUBR010000831.1:0-14163 GCA_043740775.1 Ferruginibacter sp.
AAACAGACATATATCTACTATAAAAAAAATTAAAGAGGAAGTAGAAGCATGGCAAACTAATAGAAATAATAAAAACAGAAAAATAAATTGGCAGTTCACAAACAAGGAAGCAAGGGTAAAATTGAAAAAACTTTATCCGTCAATTCATGATTAACATAACACTAGTAGAGAAAATGGTGCAGAATAAACCAACGAGAATTAGTAGGGGAGGCTAAAGAAATGGGCGATCTAAACGTATATACCTATCTATTAAATATGGACGTTGTGCGGATTTTAAGTGCAATACAGGCATGCTAAAGATTTACTTTTCTCAATTTGTATTACTCTATTGTTATTGCACTAAAATTTAAAAAGTAGTTAAAACCCTGCTGGTATTGCATTGTAGAATAGTAGTATCAATCCTGTTCTGTGAGCCACTATAAATTTAAAGCCCTGTCAGGATTGACTTTCAGGGCCTTTTTATTTATAGCGGATATTAAGGGGATTGTTCAGATAGCTTTAAAGTGTTTTTATTTTTTCCATTTGAATGCTTTGGTAAGTTATTGTAAGGCAAATTGAAACGTCAAAATTTTTGTGTCTGCAAATATGGTTTATAAAAAACTAAAAATAGCAGCCTTGTAAAAGTTTCTAAATGCTTGTGAAGAAAAATTAAATCTGTACTTTTTTTAAATTATGGTTGTGTAACATTGACCTTTTGTTATGCATTCACAATGGCATCTGCTTTTTTCGCTTTCAAATAAATTTATCAAACTAACATCGTACAATTAATCTGATTATTTTGCAATGGTTTTTCTCTTTAACGAAAACAGATATATGAAGCCTCTCCTTGCAGGCGCGCAATACAATATCTTCCATACCTCTTTCACAGGCTTTAAAAGTGTGTTCATTAGAGCATTCGCAAAGGACAAAGCCTTCAAACTCTCCAAAACAATTGAATAGCACCTGGCAGATCTTACCACTAAGTTCAATGTCGTTGCCTTCTTTCGCTCCGGGGGCTTCCCAATATCCCAATACAGATGGTGGAATTTTATCAGGATCTCCACCCAAACCTTTTACTCTTCCTGATAAATAAAGAATATAGCGCTGAAGAACAGGATACCAGCGATCGGCTGGCGACATTTGCTGCAGGCGCCACTTGAAAATGGCCAATGTACTTTGTTCGGGAGCGAGCAACGTTTCTGCCGTTGCTACCGGAATTTTTACCTGGAAAGTACCTGTTACGTAACGCCAGTTTTTGATTTTAGTATTTGCCGATTCTAATAAACGGTCATGCATGTTTTCATTGAACTCATTCTTGGAATTTGAATCATCAACAGCTCGTGTGCGTAATACAGATGATACTGTTTCAGCTTCCCTGGTAAATTGTTGCCTGCTTCGCCTGGTTGTTATCCTCCTGACCACAATATTAAATTCCTGCCCCGTAATTACCGTGGCAGGCAGATCAACTGTAAATAAGCCGGCAAAATTTTCTCCGCTTCCCGTAGGTATAGGAACATAGCTAACACCATTGGTTACTTTGCATTGAATGGTGTTTGTATCAGTTGCAGTGAGCAGGTGTGTACCGTACAATTGTGTGGCAAGATTTAATACAGCAGCCGAGTTTACCTGCGGCCAATAAATATTTGCATTACTTCCCACAGGTGTGTTTCCCCAATCGATCATCAATTCATCAGGATAGTTCAGCAGGCTTCCCGGCAATTGCATTAATGCTTCACTCGGGCGAATGTCAAATGTTTGGGGTATCCTGTGAGAAGCTGCTTCGCCGGGATTATCGGATGCAGTCATTTGTAAATTACGCTGGGCCAGTTTGTCTGAATTTTCAGGGCTTAAAGTAACTACACCTGAGTTGAGTATTGGTGCTTCATCCGATGCGATCTCAGCTACTATACAGTGATGCGTTCCGTTTAACAAGTTCTGTATGTTTTGACCATTAATGTTATTCCCGGCATCATATAAGTTCAGGAAACACCCAAAGTAAGCCCATTGGTAATCACCAGAGTTCAGCGTAATGTTTTTGTTGTTTACCCCTCCTGTTATGTAGTCAGTGTTACCGGAGAAATTACCAGTAGCAAAAAAAGGAAGGGTATTGTTACCAGTTCCAACAAGTGGCGACGCAGGGTGACCCTGCGCATTCAGGGTACTTCTATACGTTGTAGATGGCTGAAAATCTGTGTCAGCAGTTTGCGTTGACCATAGCCTGAAGAAGACTTTTACATTATTGGCAACATCACCGCTAAGACCTCTTAATCTTACACGGCTAATGGCAAAATTGTAATTATTATAAAAGCGAATATTAAAGATGTTAGTAAAATCAACGGTAACCGGTGCTACAGAAGAATCTGCCGTTAGTGCGCTTCCCTGTCCGGGAATAAGTGAAACAAAAGGGTCCGTTCCCGATGGGTCTGAAAAGTTACTATTTAAATAACCAAGCAGTTGTTGAATGTAACTAAACCCTCCATTTATACTATCGCTGCTAAAAACGGGGCCACCAGCTACAGGAATATTATTTTGCCCGGGCACAGCTTTAAATACACGCAGGTCCTGGCTAAGATAAAATACATTGTTTTGTGATGGATCTATATTTGTGAAGTAAGGATCTGCGCCTGCTGTAAGTTCAAAAATCGTGGCGGCGGTTGCATTTGGAGGTGTATTACCGCCGATAATAATTCTTGCATCCAATTCCCTTATAAAAGGATCTTCTCCGGTATTTGGGAAACCAGCCATCGAAGCATTGTTAAAAGTGATGTCATAGGCAATGCGTATGCGTTGAGGTATGTTAGGATTGGGAGCGTTTTCGAAATCTATAGGCGCCGAACTTCTTGTAATTGAAATGCCCGGAATATTGGCAAAAGCCCCGGTAAGGTTTGGAATTGTTACCGCAAATGAATTAAAGGTATTCACGTTAAACCCCTCAACTATCAGCCAGAATGCATTGCTGAATTTTCCAGCATGCGTATTGATTATGTCCTGTACTTCATCTTTGCCAAATGTATTTTTATCAACCCAAAACGAAAGAATTGCCAAGGGATATGGGTTGTCTAAATCTGCCGCTGTAATAGAAGTAGTGCCGGGAAATGCATGATCCGTCAGTAGTTTAAAAAACGGAAAAGGATCGCCACTGTCTCCCGTAAGATTTCTATAAACACCTCCTAATGTGTTAGCCGCGGCGGAGATGATTGCATTAATACCGAATCCTAATTGCGTAAACAGGTAATAGATAAACAATAAAGAACACCCGGTAGTAGCATCAGGGCCGTCATCCGATGGATTAATATTATTTACAGAGTCAGCTCTTGTTGAATTTAACCAGGCGTTGCTGTTGTTAAAACCTGCAGGAGGCAACCCTAAACTATTAGCAACTAAAAACCTCGCTGCCAGGAACCTTGACAAACCTTCTCCTTCACTACCTTCTGTATTACTGCCATACCAACCATTATTTAAAACTCTCATAAACTGTTCGGTCATTTCAGAAACTAGCAAATACCTAACCTGAGCCTGGCTTCCACCCCCCGGGTTTATAGTGATAGTGAGATTGCCGCCGCTAAGAGACCAACTTGCCCCACCTCCGTTTTGAGTAACAGTTACAGGAATATTACTTACATCCAGTGCCGTGCCACCAAACCAGCCTTGTATCAGGTTAAAATCATTTTCGCATGCTGCAATCACAGCGTTAGTCCGCGCTGGTTCCGGTTGGCCAGGATTAACAGAAGAGTCTAATGAATCGTCGTACTTGAAAGAATAATGGGCAGTAACACCATTGTTGGTAAGTCCATTTGTTGTATTTGCCATTGTGTGATTTATTTTTTTGTATAATACTTATTTGGATATTTCACTTGCTCCTTTGAATTTTCATTTATTGTAAAATGTTCTATTCTTCGTGGTACTGCAAAGGGCATTCAGAGCATCGATCCGGATTTTTTGTATCCGCATACAATACATGCTGTCAAACAGCAAGACACCACTGTAAAATTTCCTGCTGTGTTTTGGAGAGTAACTTCTTTCTGCCCATTACATAACAGTTGAGTCAGTTAAAATAATGGTGCTGCTTGCGGGGAGAGCGCTGGTTATCTTAAGTATAATGAGTTAAGATTATGAAAGTAAAAATTCTTTTTAAAAAATCAAAGACAAATGTTGCTTTTTTTTGCAACAGTCCAAAAATGGCGTGTAGGCCTTACCAGTACCACAGTTTTGGTCAGGCGTTGATATTTAATGTTCCATCTGCTGGAACTGCAAAATGAATACCTTCTTAATGCCGGATTTTATAACCGCCTGTGCTCATTTTTTTTGTTATAAATATACAAAGGCTAGCTAAAAAATAACGGCCGTATTAATTGTTACATGGTAGCTCTGTTAAGGAGGTAGGTGATGCAATCTACGGACCTCCATCAACTTTTTTTCTTTGTTCATCATCAGGCAGGGCTCCAGCCCTGTGTCTCTTTGTTACTAATCGTTGCACATCAAAACTATCCTGAATTAAAATAATACACAGCCCGAATATGAGTAAACGCCCGGTACAGGAAACCATCGCACATTGCCCGCCCATCATTCCTGCCTAACGCTATGGCTCTGCGCCTGTTCAAGCAATGGAAGCTTTTTTTTTATACTACACTCCTGGGAGGAGCTTTTTCTTTTTATATTATACACCTGCGCCGCTGGGTATAAAGTTATCAGTCGTTTTCAGGCAGTTTCCGTTAGTTACTTATTGAAAAGAAAAATGTGCCAAATTAAATTTTGGCACATTTTAATTGAGAAAGTATTAGTTCATTAAATTAGTTCTAAGAAAACGCTATTTACATCATTGATTTAGCACCCCCCCATTTTTGCTTCGGATTTCCTTTTTTATTATTTGTCGGATGAAATCTAAATTTTTAAATTATGCTTTTATCAACAGTTCTTTAATCAGTTTGCCCTTACCATCCGGTGTTGTATAAAACGGACGTTTTTCCACTTCATATTGAGTATCTTCGGGAATACCCAGACAATGGTAAATAGTCTGATGAACCTGGTCGATTTTTACAGGATTTTCAATGGTTTTGCAGGGGCGTTCATCAGCCGTTTTTCCATAAACAAATCCTTTTTTTATTCCACCACCAAAAAGCAACAGAGAGCATCCATCTGTAAAGTGGCGATGCATACCATAAAATTTCAGGTCGTTTAAAATATCTGGTTGTTGCACCTGTTCCAACACTTTTGCTCCGGGCCTGCCTTCCACCATCATATCCCGGCTAAATTCACTCGCAAGAATTACCAGGGTTCTGTCTAGTCTTCCCGTTTTATCCAGATCTTTTATTAATTGAGCAACGGGGCCGTCAATCATTTTTTTCATATCCACCATACGCGTGTGTCCGTTCTCGTGAGTATCAAAACCAAGAAAGGGTTCGTATTCGGTTGTTACACTAATAAATCTTGCACCTTGTTCAACCAGTCTTTTGGCCATTAGGCAACCCAGCCCAAAACGACCAGTATTGTATTTGTCATAGTTCTCCTTTGGTTCCAGGCTTAAATCAAATGCTTTTGCCTCGGGTGAATTAAGTAGCATATAAGACTGTTCCATGGATCGTTTCAATGATTCCTTTTGGTAATCACTGCCAAATTCTCCCACCGGACTCTTGCTGATAAGATCATTATACAATTGGTTGCGGCGTTCAAAACGTTTGGCATCCATACCTACCGGCGGACGAACACTGTCTAACCCCTGGCGGGGATCTGGAATCATAAAAGGACCAAATTCATTTCCCAAAAATCCGGCGGTATGAAATGCTTTTAATTCTTCTGCCTCACCCACCGTCATTCGCTGGCCGATATCAATAAAGGCAGGAATCACGGGGTTTTTGGTACCCAATTGATTGGCAATCCAGGCACCGATATGCGGAGCAGCCACGGTTTGTGGCGGCTCATAACAAGTGTGCCAATGGTACTGATGACGTGAGTGAAGGATATGACCCATATCTGCGGCAACATAAGAACGGATTAAACTTCCTTTGTTCATCACACTTCCAATTGATTGCAGTCCTTCCGAAAATTGAATACCATCTAATGCAGTGGGCAAGGATTTAAAGGTACTTAGCACACTATTCCCTTCCATTCCTTTTTCGTAAGCGGTGTATTTTTTGGGATCAAAAGTTTCTGTATGCGCCATGCCTCCAGCCATCCACAAAAGAATAACCGAGTCGGCAGATGAATTTGCGCCCTTGCCAAAAAGACTACAACCACTCAGCAGACTGGCTACAGGCGCAGTTGCCGCTAATGCTGCCATGGTGGCGGCACTCGATTTTTTTATAAATTCTCTTCTGTTCCAATTGTTTTTCATTTTCCAAATTTTATTATCGTTGTAACACTGAAAACTTTTCAATTAATAGATCAACTGAAATTCAGGATGAATGGCCATGGCCCAAAGAAAGTCCTGGATATTCTCAACGGTTGGCGATTTACCGAGGGCGTTCATTGCGATCGATTCCTCCTTCTTACCGGGTAATCTTCCCAATGTATTTCTATATACTTCCTTCACCATTTTTTCCGGATTAGGATATTTCTCCTTACATTTTTTTGCAGCCTTTTTCATTGTTTCATTGAAGAGGCTGCCGTTGGTAAGTTCCAATGCCTGCAGTAAATTAGCCTGCGTATTTCTGCTGGTAGAAACAGTTTCCCGATTAGGACGACCCAGCACGGTTTGAAAGATATCATTTTTCATTAAAGATGCCCTTGCAAACGGAATGTTCATCCTGATACTATCAGGCAAAAAATTAGTTACCAAAAAGCTGTCTGAATAAACCGGTTGCAGGGTGGCGCTTACTGCATCGGCAAACTCTTCTGATGTAAGCCTGCGGCGCAACATACCCCGGAATACAAATTCCGGCGCCACAATCATACCTGCATCTTTAAAAGATTCAGAAGGCAATTGATAAGTCTGAGAACTAAGAATATTAAAAATTAATTTTTTAATATCATAACCTGATGCAACAAAATCATAAGCCATCCAGTCCAGCAGGTCCTGGCTCCAGGGAATATTATCCATCACATCAACAGGTTCTACAATACCGCGACCCATTAATTGTGCCCAGATGCGGTTTACAAGCGTTCTATATAAACGGCCATCCCTGGGCTGCACCAGGTAATCTGCCAATTGCTTTAAACGAAACTGTTTACCAGAATCGGCATTGATGGCTCCCAACTCATTAAATAGAATTCTTCTTCCGGCCATTTTTCCGGTGGGTTTATCACAACGATTGATCTCTAAACTGGAATCGCAAAACAGATTAGCAAAAGCATAAGCATCATCCAGTTTCCAGTCGCTCACAAAACTATTATGGCAAGAGGCACATTTCAGATTAAGTCCCAAAAATACCTGCGATACATTTTGGGCTGCCTGCATTTCTGTGGTTTGGCTCGCATTGATGGTACCGCGCCAACTGATTCCACGAATAAATCCTTCTGATTGTTTATTGGGACTGATTAACTCATTTACAAAAGTATTGTAGGGTTTGTTTAGATACAACGCTTCATACAACCATTTACTAATATTAATTCTGCCGCCGGTAATATATCCTGTTCCGGTATAATCATTTCTTAATGCATCATTCCAAAAACTTAGCCAATGCTGAACATAATCATGATTTCGATTTAGCAGTCTTTGCACTAACAGCGATCGCTTATCCGGATTTTTATCCTGAACAAATTGGTCGATACTATCGGGTGTTGGCAGCAAACCAATCACGTCAAGATAAACACGGCGGATATAAATTCTGTCATCAACGGCAGGCTTCCAGGTGATTTTATTATTTTGAAAATAAACATTTACAAACCGATCGATTGGATTGATAAGTTTGTCAGTGGCAGGAGGGATTTCTGGTAAACGAGGTTCGAGTGCCGCAACCCGAAATACACTTTTTTCAGGTCCGGTTGGCCATGTAGCTCCTTGTTTAATCCAGAATTCCAACACAGCAATTTCATTGGAAGAAAGTCCTTTACCTTTTGAAGGCATAGCTTCTTTATCACTTCGGTTAAGTTTGATCCGCCGAATCATTTCACTGTTTTCCGGATGCCCTGCCACAAGTATCACTCCATTCTTTCCACCTTTCATCAGATCCAATCTACTATCCAGTTTTAATTCTCCTTTTACTTTTACCGGCCCGTGACAACTATAGCAATTATGTGCTAAAATGGTTCTTACCTGTAAATTTAAATCTTGTATCTGGGGAGTAGTAAGAACGCCTTTGAATCCGGCAAAAGCAAAACCATTTGCATTGCTGCTGTCTGTTTTTTTTTCAAATGGCAGAACGCTGCTCAGGTAGTCATCGCCATGCGTTAACTCACTTCCAAAATGACCTGCCACAGTAACGCCCACCACGGTTAAACAAAGCATCAGCAATGGAATCTGTCGATAATTTTTAAAATAAAGATATGCTGCGATAGCTGCCAGCACCGTGGTTGCGATGCCAGACCATTGGTGAATGGGCAACAGGTTACTTCCGTAAGTTTCTGTTTTGGATAATATCAGCCCAAGTATCACAGCAATAATGGAAGAACCTGCTCCAATACCAGTTAAAATTTTAATGGTATTGCTATACCTGTTGGTTTTAAGTTTCCATGCAATTCCTTCAAAAACCAGGGCTACAAATAAAAGCCCGATTGGGAAATGAACAATCATGGGATGGAGTCTTCCTAAAAAAGACCAGAGCCAGAACACATTTTCATTAGTGGTTTCACCGCCTTTTGCAAAAGCAGGGTGCATAATTCCCACCAACATGGTTAGCAGCAGAATACCAACAGGAAAGAAAATTGGAAAACGGGTGTTAGCATTTTTATTTGCTGAATTCATAATGATTACAATCTTTTTTTGCTGAGTTAACAACTTTCAGTGAACTAAAGTAAATCAGTTAACTGCATATTTTCAACTCAATTATTTTTCAATGCTTTTATAATTTTTTTACAATCTGAATTCAAAAATTTATATAGGTTTCAGATGTATAGATCAAAAAGTTTGCAAGCCCGATATTTTCCTGGTGATTTTCTGCAACATATCCTGTGAATTGTAAAACAATTTTATTTACAAATTAAATGCTGTAACTGTTGAGGAAATTAATAAAATAGTCAATTGATATTTTTTTCTTTTTTTATACATTACGTCAAAAGCCAACATACATTGTTAAGCAAAAATATAAGAATAAATTTTTCTTTCTGTCCTGTGCTGTCTTGTAAGAGAAAGTCAGGAATTACTTTGATTAAAACATACATTTTTATATCCCCCACAGGCAGGGCTCAAGCCCCAGACTGTGCAAATACTCAGTGCCAAGGCAAAAATATTCGGATACCTACCGGAGAAAATTTCGTATAGTCAATTCCCAGCAGGTTGGTTTCAGTTTTTGCACAGACTGGCCCTGTGTCCCTTTGTTACTAATCTTTGCACATCAAAACTATCGGGAATTAAAATAATACGCAGCCCAAATATGAGTGAACGCCCGGCACAGGAAACCTGCCGCACATTGCCCGCCCATCATTCCTGCCTAACGCTATGGCTTTGCGCCTGTTCAGGCAATGAAAGCTTTTTCTTTTTATACTACACTCCCGCGCCTGGGAACATTTTCTGCCATTACACTACCTAGATCTGTAATGTATCGGGTGGGCGGGTATTCGTTTTGATATCAACACAGCGATCCGGGCAATACTGCTTCCGGTGAATCAATTTCAAAGAGTACCGGTGTAGCTAAAAAAACTGTACGCAAAACCACCAACTATGAAAGTGCTACCATAAGGGTTGGTGCACTTTGTTGTGATGGTACAAGGAGCTACGCTACCGGGAGAGGAGCCTGCTCTCACCATGGGGGTGTTTGCCAATGGCTGTCCCAGTAATTATTTTCAGCAGGTAAGCAAGGGGAGTTTCACCCCTGCAATTCCTGTCACTGGTTATAGATAATATCAACTACCTGCAGGATTTGATCTTGCTTTAAAGGAGGAAGATGTGAAAGGGAAGTTTTCATTTTTAGTATTTATTTTATACCACTCTAAATTTTGTCAATCAATTTTTTCTTAAGCAAATCATAAGCTTTTTCAATATCGTAAGAAAAACCGGGCGTAGTAACCCTTCCATATCACCTAAAAAATCTTTGTCAGTAATTTTCTTCTGCAGGTTTTCCAAAAATTCTTTTTGCGTACCTCTATTTCCTTCTTCATTCATATAAAACTTCCATGCCTCAATAATCTTATTGGCATCTGCATTGGTTTGGGTTACAGCATACCATAAATCAAATAAATCCCTGCCTTTTCTTCTTTGATATAGTGCCCTCATTTTAGTACCAAGCAACTCTTCTATTTCATAAGTAGGTATCAGTGCTTCGCCGCTGCTCCCTTCAGATTCCATTATCAGTTTTATGTCTTTAATGCCGAACACAGTAAAGTGCTCGCGGCAGTTCACTTCCACCTTTAATTTTAAAGGGATGCCAGCCTCTGCCTCAAATTTATAAACCAATGTATTGTTGTGCTTTTTTTGTTTTCTAACAGGCGTACCTAAAAAGGATAATGTTTCCCGTAATTTATTTATTATCGGGCAAAAGGGTTCTGCTTTTATCTGCACAAGGTCAATATCCTCCGAGTACCTCGCCGCTGGTGATAGATACAATTTATGCAAAGCTGTGCCACCCCTAAATGCAAGCCGTTCTTTTAAAAAAGGTTCATTGTAAATTTCAATCAACGCTCTTTCTATCACCATGTCTTGCTCCACCTGAAAATCTTCCTGCCAGGGTGCTTTTTTACGCCATGGTATTATGTAAGCTTATGGTATCATAAATCTGTTTCCAATTCAATATTTGCAATTACTTTCCATGCGTTACCAGTAACCTTAGTTGCTGGTTTTTCTTTTTGCGGACGAAGCAATACAGGAAAATGATTCACTGATTTTAAATACTGTGCTAATGGCTGGCACAATTCTTTTTGATTCAATATTTCATCCAGTAAAAAACCAAGGCGCTGCACAGTTGCCACCTGGTGAAAACGCTTTGCAGTTTCTGCTAATTTTTGTGCATCCAAACTATCTGCCAATTCTTCCAATACTGTAACAATCCTGTTGAATCCTCCTGCTTTATCAAAATAAAATACAAGATCTAAAGCTGTAAGCTCCGGAGAAGATACCTGCAAATATCCTGTTTCTATTTTTCTTTGAACTACATCTTCCTTTGCCCAGGCTTGCTTGGTGCAGAAATTAATTTTTACTTTATCGCTGTGTATTTGCCTTAAAGAAGGTTTAGTAGTTATAACTGTAAAGTCTTGTGGTTGCTGATGTGCAGCACCATAAAAAGCGGCAGCGTTTAGCAAGCCGGTGTAATAGTCTCTCTCCAAAAATTTCATCAACTCAGCGATAAACAAGGAAGAGGGCAATATACCTCTGCTACGATATTCCGGAGGTACTATTACATAGAATTCTTTTCTCACTAATGCAACTTCCTTTTTTTGTTTCAATCGTTGTAATGCTTTCTTAATCGCTTCATCAGAAAGCTGAAAATGCCTTCGCAATTCATGCAATGAAAAAGCATACCTCCCATTGGAACGCAATTCAACTAAAAAGTCCTCTAAATAACGGTATTGTGCTTTCATTTTAAGTTTCTATATGCTTAAAGAGATACTTTTAAACCCCTTTTGCAGCCATAAACTTAATAAAAATTAATGAAATTGGCAAATTTCTCAAATACTTTTATTGCAAGTCAGTAAAATAGCCAACTCACTCTACTTGTAAATTCCGGCTAAACTGACCCCCTTTCGCCATTTCAAATTGACCCCCTAAAAAACGATTTCAAAAAGGTCCTAAAAAAAGCCTGCTCAAGTGGATTAAAAAAGAGATAAAGAACTGCTGTTTTGTAATTGTACGTTTGAATTGTTATCCGACACCTAATTCAACAATACAATTACTCTATAAAAAAAATGAGTATAATTCTAAAGAGCTATAGTAAACTTCTCACCTTTACTTCCTAATCTCGAATACACTTCTTTTCCGTCTTTAGTAACAATTACCTGGATATTATTACCTCCTTTTTCATATACTCTTATATCAAAGTTTTCTGAAAATGCTGCCACATTTATCAGGCTCATTTCCTTCCAGCCATTCGGCAACCTGGGGATACAATCAAATTCTTTTAATCCTATAGGTTGTATTCCAAAAAGACCTTCTGTTATAATACGACAATAAAGCGCACTTTCAGCAGCTAAATGAGCCTGATCACCTTCAGGATATGCTTCAACCGAATAAGGGATATGCTCCCCTAGGACGTTGACGTGAATAATCTTTTAACTTCTTCAAAGCCAATTCTGTAGCACCAGCTTTAAACACTCCTCTTAAAGCATATAGAGTAGCCCTGTCCCAGAAAATGTTCAAACCTTTTTCAACAAGTAGACCATCTGGTGTCCATAACTGTTCAAATAAGGCTTTAATGGTGCCATCTTTTCGTTCATCTATTCCCATTACAAGTGGTAAGCATATCCAATGACGTAAATTATTGTGGCCTTGAAAATACCGATAGGTATGATAGCCTTCTATGTCAGCATCAAAGTAATTTTCGATTGATGACTTTAAGTTGGCTGCTGCTTTTGAATAATGGTCAATGATACATTGTGGCTCATTTAGTGATCTTGCCAGTAAGACCGCATTAACAAATCCACCGTATGCTAAAACCGAGGTGGACAAATTGGCATTTCCCGTTGTAACCCTCCCTTCCATTTCATCAGTATTTGAGGCGACAACACCCTCTTTGGTCATTTTCCTTTCACAATATTCAAGACTCCATTTTATTGCAGGCCAAAGCTCCCTGGCTATATTTTCATCCCCTCTTGCCAGCGAAAATAAGGAAGCTCCATAAGCATACATGGCTGCGTCTCCTCTATCACCAGATCCGTAGTAAACAAGATCTCCACCCATTTCGAAAGATGAAGGGATAGGAGAAAATGCCGGAGTCATTTTACTCATAAATATCCGGTAGGCATTAATGGAAGCTTCATTGGCTTTATCATAGCCGAGGTACGCAAAAAATGGGCCTGCATATTCTACCTCATCGTTCGCCCAAACACCACCATAATATCTACCTCCTCCTGGAGAATGTACTAATCCCATCTTTGTATCAAAAATACTTTCACTGGTCCTTATCTTGGCAAATTCAAATTCCCGATTTAATACCGGATCAGGCGTTATTAATTGTAGCTTTTGATTGATTAATTGTATGAAATTCCTTCGTTCTTTCAAAGCTAATTCATCATCCTGTGTTGAACAAGATGAATCCAGAACCCTTGCATTATTCACCAATGTAATAACGAGTGATTCGTTCCTTTTAATTACACTATGTTTTCCGTTAATAACGCTTTCTATAACAAACACCCTTTCATTTCCTTTTAAAGTATCTATTACATGTAAAGAATCGATATCGATGGTTATTGCATTGGAAGACAAATTTTTAATCTCCCACCTGTCATACACCACCGGCTCGCTCATAGAAGGATAAATGTTACGTTTAATAGCTATTTTTGAAACATCATAATTGAATTCCAGCAAGCCATTAAACTTTATATTGTTAATTTGAAATTTTGGTATTTTTGTTCCATTTATTATAAAAACAGGGTTTATAGAATCATTAAAATTTCCTTGTAAATAACTGCGATAATCATATTTCATAATATAAGAGGGCCATATAATCAATTTATTCACCTTCAGTCCTCTTTTATTATCAACCTGATACGTAACAATTGTTGAAACTTTACTACCACTCATTTCTAAATTGTCTTGGTGGGGAAGCTTATTATCCTTTGCGGTATTCCAGATAATATCTTTTTGATTTCCCAAATTCCATCTCGATATATTTTGGGAAATAGGTTCCTTTTTCCGCAGTGCGGACTGTGCATCAGCTATAAGAGAAATATTGAAAAGCAAAATGAAAATGGAAATGAACTGTTTTATTAACATACTTAGATCTGTTTAAATGGGTTTCTCAAACTGACTATTTAAAATGGTGATTATTTTTTAAAACAATCGGCTTTTGTTGTAAATTTATTTATTGAATTAATCGTCCAATAAGCATGAGTTGCCCCGCATAACAACTAAGGCTTCGTCGGGCCTGTAAGGCCAACGATGAAGCCTTAGTTGTACGGAACCGGCGAGTTTGATTGCTGTTGTTTTTTGTTATGGGGTTT
>JAYUBR010000832.1:0-1295 GCA_043740775.1 Ferruginibacter sp.
GTTTTCATGTTCCCAAAATTTGAACCGAAAATTACTGCTGCTTTTTTTACCTGCCGTTTCAAATATATTCAGCATGCTTTCTTTCCTGCTTTCTTTTGGATTTTTAATAATAGCATCCAGTAATTTCATAGCCGTAAAACTTTTCATATTCTTTAATATCAGGCCAGGATCTTTGCCCGGTTTAAATGAACAAATCATGTGCAGTTGATTTGTCATTAATACCCAGGCATGAAGCAGTAAGCCTTGGTTCAATTGACAAAACCTGATGCTATCCAACAAAATATCCGGTAGATGTCTCTGGTAAATACATCTACCCAATCCACCACTGTAGATGTTGTAAAATAAATACCTTCCTTATCAACAAACTTTTATTTTGTGCTCATGGTTTTTTTTACGATAAACTTACAGGTTATTATTGAAGTCAGGAGACTTTTATAAAAAGTAGTGTAAGATGGGCGGCGTATTAGTAACGATAGGCAACAGGTCGGAGACCTGCGCCTATTGGTGGCTTTCGGCTATACGACTAAATGTTGGCTGCATACCATACTGATTAATCCATCGTATTTCCTTTAGATAACTTTTTCAATGCTCAATTGAAGATTTTATTTTGCAGGAGCCACAGGGATGCTGGTGTTAAACATATTGGAATAAATCTTCCAATCGCCATTAACCTTTCTCCATACATCTATGTATTTTCCTTTATCAATAGTATTGCCTTTATCGTCGCCCATAAAATAATTACCTTCTTCTATCAGGTTATCTTCATTACCATAAAGGGCTGTGGTTTCATCATGAAATTTTTTAATACCGAACTTTAGGTATTGCGATATTAACCCCGCAATCGCAGCACGTCCGATAACAGCACCGGAATTGGGTGGGAATATTTTGCCATTCTCAGTGTAGGCATTTACCAAACTTGCGCTGTCGCCGGTTACAAAGGCTTTTGCAAATTCATTATTTTTTTCTTCAATGGTTTTTTTCATTGCATTTACATCAAATGTTGAGGCACTATCTTTATCGTTGGTTGGGGGAGCAGTGTTATTGCTGCCACAACCTGTGGTAAATAACCCGGCAAGTGTGATTGTTATCACGAAAATTGAAAATTGTCTCATGTCATTTATGTTTTATAGTTCACAATAAAGAAAATTTTGATCTATTAAATGTGCGTTCTATCGAGCTCTTCGTTCTGGTTGCAGCCAACGGCCAGCGGCTTGGCGATGGGCTGGCATTTTTAACGTCCAGCCGCGGTACCGCAGCCCAATAAAATTAATAGAGTTGAAGGTAACAAAAAAAAG
>JAYUBR010000833.1:0-1294 GCA_043740775.1 Ferruginibacter sp.
CCGGCATAATGTATAGAAAGTTGGGAAAGGTTTGCTTCGAAATAAGAGACCATTAAATTAGTTATGAATTATAAGTTTTGAGTTATGAATTGGTAAGCGTTATTTACATTGCTGGTTAAATTATTGTCCAGGCAAATACATTTTATCGAAACGCTGATGACGCTGATGGGAACTGATTTTACAGATACAATCAATTACATTAAAAAATCCGTTTCATCCCCGCCAGAATGAATCTTCCGGGCTGGTGTATTCATCCGTACAATCTGCGTTTCTATCCGACATCCGACATCCGTTTACAGTACTTCAAACAAAAGCAACTGCGTTTTTTCAAACCCGTTAAAGTTATTATCCGAAATAAACAACAAGGTTTTATGGCCATTTGGCAGGGCAGGACCAAAAGTTACGCCTTCAATATTATCTATGTAAATGCCCAGGTCGTCCATATTCAGCAACAACTTTTTAGCCACTGGCTTAAAAGATGTGCCGCCATTCATCAGTGGCATACTGGTAACATCTGTAGCGCCATTTAAATCTGCAATAAAAACTTTTATGGTACATGGTAGTCTTCCCATAGAAAAAGAACGCTCCATCACCAGGAATTTATTATTACCCAAAGAAAGTATATCCGGAACACCATTTATTTTAAAAGCAGTAGTAGGGTTAGCAGGGTAAGCAACGGGCTCTAATTTATACGCATATTGGGCTGTGTTTGTTTTTGTAGCTACATCAAATTTTAATATCCTGATAAATGCATTGTTATCTGTAACATCGGCCCTTGGCCCATCTTCGTACAAAGGTTCTTCTACACTTACAAAAAGATTGGTATGATTGTCGGCAAATGTCAGTCCTTCCAAAACACCATTTTGCCTGGGCCCTTTTTCAGTTGATTGCATCACCAGGTTAGGCGGCAGGGTGAAACTGTCAAGGTATTTTCCTTCCGGCGATACCATAATGATTGAAGGATTTTCCAACACAGTATCCGGAGCTTTTACAATTCTTTCTCCTTCGCTGCTCCACACCAATTGATTGTTGGTTGGGTTGTAGCGCATGGCTTCGGGGTCTGGCGTATGGTAAGGATCTGCGTTGCTATTTGGATAAATATTTCCATTGGGTTGCTGTAAAAATTGCACACCGGTAAAATGGATACTGTCTATTCCCAATTGTGAAAAAGAAATAGCTGCACTATAAAACCGGGCAGGGTTGATGGCGCTTCTGTCATCGCTGATGAGATAATAAATATTGTGTATCGAATCAAAATCAATACCCGATAAACCGCCAATGGTGGTGTTATTGT
>JAYUBR010000834.1:0-14150 GCA_043740775.1 Ferruginibacter sp.
TTTTTCTTTTACAAAAGCCATGACTTTTGTGAGTTTCTTGTTTGTCATACAAACAGGAGGTATATTTTATTTATCAATTTTTATAAAGAAAGTAATGAAGCAAAAAATAAAAATAGCCGTTTTGGGCGGCGGGGGAAGAACAGGAAAATTTCTGGTAACCGAATTAGTAAAGCAGGGCTATAATATTAAACTACTTCTCAGACGTCCTGAAAATTTCCAAATAGAAAATCCTTGCATCGAAATCATTAAAGGAGATGCAACAGACATTAGAGATATCCGTTCATTGGCTGAAGGTTGCGAGGCAATTATTAGTACAATAGGTCAACGAAAAGGAGAACCACTTGTAGCCAGTAAGGCAACTATAAATGTCATAAAAATAATGGCTGAGTATGAAATTCAACGTTACATTTTAATTGCCGGGATAAACGTCGATACTCCATTTGATAAGAAGGGCATCGAAACAAATCTTGCGACTGAATGGATGAAAGGAAATTTTTCATTAATTCATGAGGACAGACAAAAAGCCTATTCTATATTGTCAGTAAGTGATGTAAACTGGACTTTGGTCAGAGTTCCTTTTATTGAATTTAAGGATGTAGAAGGAGAAATTAAAGTGAATTTAGAAGACTGTCCTGGTAACAAAATTAGTGCTAACGACATAGTGATTTTTCTTGTTAAGCAACTTTTTGATAATACCTATATCAGGAAGTCTCCTTTTATAGCAAACATTTAACTGTCAACAGTGGGCCTGAAAATGACCCGCTGTTTTTATTTTTTATTTTGTGAGATTACTGTCAACTAATCAATAAACTTACTTGAATGCAGGATGAAATTGATGTAAGGTATTGCGTAGAAATTCCCTATCGAGATGCGTATAAATTTCTGTGGTGGTAATGCTTTCATGGCCAAGCATTTCCTGTATGGCACGCAGGTCTGCGCCACCTTCTACCAGGTGGGTTGCAAATGAATGGCGAAAAGTATGTGGCGAAATGGTTTTGGTAATTCCTGCCAGCCGGGTCATTTCTTTAATGATTAAAAAGATCATAACCCTGCTTAACTTGCTTCCCCTGCGGTTTAAAAATAAAATGTCGTCGTTGCCCGGTTTAACTGCAATGTGTACCCGGATATCGTTGCGGTAAATGTTAATGTATTTAATGGCATCGCTGCCAATGGGAACTAATCTTTCTTTATCTCCCTTACCAATTACCCGTATAAAACCAACATCTAAATAAAGACAACTAATGCGAAGATTTACCAGTTCGCTTACCCGCAAGCCGCAACTGTAAAGGGTTTCCAGTATGGCTTTGTTACGGCCACCTTCCGGTTTGCTTAAATCCAACTGGCCAATAATTTTTTCTATTTCATCAAAGCTCAGTATATCCGGTAAGGTTCTTTTTAATTTGGGCGATTCTAATAAACAGGAAGGGTCAATCGTAATGATTTGTTCTACCAAACAATATTTAAAAAAACTTTTAAGTCCCGAAATGATTCTTGCCTGCGAACCCGGGGTCATTCCCAGCTCACTAATCCAGCGGATAAATTGCTCCAGGTTTTTTAATGTAACCTGCTGCGGAGTTATTAAATGGCCGGTGACAGATAACCAGGTGGTGAGTTTTTCAATGTCGTGCAGGTAGGCTTCCACCGAATGATCACTCAGCGATTTTTCTAATTGCAGGTAAGCTTTAAATCCTTTTTTATAAGCCTGCCACATGCTGGTTATTTCCTTAGCCAATATTGATTTTTTGGATAGATGAATTTTGAATTGTTTCCGCTAATTTCGTTTATACACAGCAATATTAAATCAATAATGACAGTTAATCTTCGCAGCTTCCGCAAAAAAGTATTGGCCTATAAAAAATCCATGCGTTCGTTTTTAACCAGGCTTGAAAATAAGCCACCACAAGGCCTTCATGCAATGGCAGATCATGCCGATAAAGAAGTATGGCAGGAAATTGATTGCCTTAGCTGCGGTAACTGCTGTAAAAAAATGACACCCACTTTTACGCCAACAGATATCAAACGTATTTCCGCACATCTTGAAATGACACCGCTTGCCTTTAAAGAAAAATGGTTAAGGTTTGATAAAAAGGATGGCGACTGGCAGAATAAAAAACAGCCCTGCCAGTTTTTTAATATGAGCGATCACAAGTGTTCTATCTACGCCGTGCGTCCGGCAGATTGTGCCGGTTTCCCTCATCTTACAAAAAAAAGAGTTACCAGTTATTTGCATGTACACAAACAAAATATACAGTATTGTCCCGCTACTTTTAAATGGGTAGAAAAAATGCAGGCACTGACAAAAAATGGCCTTCCTACAAATAAACATCCTCAATAAAAAAATAAGCTACCGGCTTATTGGCCAGCATCAGGATAGATAAAATATCAAACTGTATCCGTTTCCATTGTGGCTGCAGGTAAAGGTATTGCTCGGCAGCATTGATAAGATTTTCTATTTTTTTCCTGCCCACTTTTTCTTCCGGTAACCCGAATTTTTTAGTGCGTCTTGTTTTAATTTCTATAAAATGCAGGGTATCATTTTTACAGGCAATAATATCCACCTCCCAATGGCTGTGCCGCCAGTTTTTTTCCAAAACCTGGTAACATTCCTGCTGTAACCAGGCGACTCCAAGCGTTTCACCAGCCAGCCCGGTATGGTTATGTTTTGCCATAGTCAAATATAAATTATCTGTGGCATGCAAAAGGTTTTTTTGGGTGTATTTCCAATTGCGCTCTTTATTTAGGAAGTAAATAATTAGTAAATCGCCGGTAAGTCGTTGAACCGGAAAACAAAGAAAAACGCCTAAACGACTTAACAGCATTAGGAAACAGGCAATTGTTACTGCGACAATTTGAAAGCCAGCTACTTTTTTAAAAATATTGCCTTGCTGATTTTATTGCTTATTTTTGTAGCTGTTAAAATATTTACATGAAAAAAGACAGATCAATTGTAGTGAGTTTTGTGTTGCTTGTATTAATGGCATCCTTATACAGGATATTGCCCGGCAGGCCGCTTGGTTTTGCCCCGCAAATAGCCATGGCATTGTTTGCAGGCAGTATTGTAAAAGATAAAAAGTTTTCTTTTCTGTTGCCGCTTTTTTCCATGCTGATATCCGATATTATTTACGAAGTATTGTTTCATTACAACCTGTCGCCGGTGCCTGGTTTTTACAGCGGACAATTTATAAATTACGTATTATTTGTGGGTTTAACCGTTGTTGGTTTTGCTATCAATCAAACTAAGCCCGTACAAATTTTTGCAGGTGCAATAGGAGGTACTACATTGTATTTTATGCTCAGTAATTTTGCCGTTTGGATTGGTGGTGGTTTAGATATTGCCAACCTGCCTTATCCAAAAACTATGTCGGGCTTATTGCATTGCTATGCAGAAGCAATTCCTTTTTATCGGGGCAGCCTGTATGCTACGTTAATTTTTAGTGCTGTTTTATTTGGAGGGTACTTTCTTATCAATAAATATTTTATGCACAAGCCCGTATTGGCAAAGGCATAGAATACATACATAAAATAGTAAAATGCCACTGAGTAAAGTAGTGGCATTTTGTTTAAAATATCAGGTGTAAAAATATTGATCCGGGCTAAGAAGCAATGTGGATCATCGTTGCATCGCCCTCTTGTACTTTTATTTTTTCACGCAGCTCCAACCTGCTGAATGGAAATAACTGCCCTGTTTTGTAAAGCCTTTAGTAATAATCTAATTCGTGTAATTAATCTGTAGCTTCTTCATACTCTGCATCCACCAACAAATGCTTTCCATCAGCGGCAGCCGTAGCCAGTTCATCACAACGGTTGTTGAATGAATTAGTGGCATGGCCCTTTACCCATACAAAATTGATGGTAAATTTTTTGGCCAGTTCATAATAATGTTTCCACAGATCTTTATTTTTTTTGCCTCCTTTAAAATCTGTTTTTATCCAGTTTTTTAACCAACCCTTTTCAACGGAATTTACCACGTACTGGCTATCCGAATAAACGGTCACGGGCAGTTCATTTTTTTTAATGGCTTCCAGTCCGGCTATTACAGCCAGCAGTTCCATGCGGTTGTTGGTGGTGCGGCGGTATCCCTGCGACAATTCTTTACGATGATTGCCAAACAATAAAAGAGCGCCATAACCACCAGGGCCGGGGTTGCCTCTGGAGGAGCCATCCGTATAAAGTTGAATTTTATCGTGCATCTATAATATTAAAAATGGTAAACAATAAATTGCAACTGTAGGATCAGGCTGCGGCCTGATCCCTACAAATCGCCTACATATTCTTTCATATAATCAAACGGTTCATTCAATAAACCATCTTTCATAATCGTTGCTTTACCGATGGTTTCGCTGCTGCCTTTTCTTACATCATCCAAAACAAATTTTATCAGTTGCTCACCAAAATACCGGCTGGCATCCCTGGGTAATTCGTTGGGCAAATTACCCACTGCCATTACATCTACCGAGTTGGTTACATAAGGCGGGGTGCGTTCAAACGTATTTTTATCTACTCCATAAACCGGGTTATCAATAGTGCTGTCTCCCAGGTTGCAAGGTATTGACCCATGCACATCATCCGTAATATCAGCAATGGTTTTAATATTGAAATTCTCTTTTGCCATATCTTCCAGCTCAAACAGCCGGGGTATGTCTTTATTCCAGTAAATACCATTCAGTAAAATATTTGTTTCACCAACATAGTTAATAAATTTACAGCGGTACTGCTCTGGCTGAAGGTGAAAATCATCGCGGTTGTACAGGTCGGTTTGATGGTGTGCATACAGGTCAGCACCTTTTAAATGAACATATACCGGATAGGTAAATTTCTTTTGCAGGTATTCATCGGCTTCTACTTCGTGTATACCCAGCAGGTTCATAATTTCCAGTACGCCATGTGCCACACGTCCGCTGCCGGTTACAGCAATTTTTATCACCGGTACTTTTAATCCAAAATAAGTATGAATCAGTTTTTGAAAACTGTTTACCGAACTAACCCTTTGCAAATGAAACAGCCCGGTGCGGTTGCCGTAGGCCATCATACCATTGTGAGCCCCCACAATACCTGCAAAAAAACCAAAGCCGATTATCCTGGTGCCATCTTCATGTTCCAGGCACTCATAATCAACCAAAGTAATTTTTTTTACTGCAATCGCATGTATCATCGCCTGGTTATAAGGCTGCAGCTTTTTGGTATGCGAAAAAAAGAAGTAGATTTTTCCATCAATCAGCATATTCACCGGCACTTCCTTAATGCCCATCAGTACATCACAATCGCTCAAATCTTCCTGCACCATTATGCCTGCCAGTTGATATTCTTTATCGCTGTAGCAACGGCTGCTGCTATGCTGAGCGGTTACCTGTATGTCTTGAAAATTTTTCTGCAGCCACTTGCATTGCGCCGGTGTAAGGGCTACCCGGCTGTCGCATGGTATTTTGCCTTCTCTTATTAAACCTATTTTAAACATGCAGTTGTTTTAAACCGGCAAGTTATTGTTTATACTGATACGCTTTCATCTATTGGGGAGGTTTGCAAAATTCAATTGCTTATAATTTGGAATTTGACATTTGTAAGTTGACATTTGCGGTATGAATTATTTTGAATTATTTGATCTGCCGGTAAGTATGAATGTTGACAAGGGAAGGCTGGCAAAAAAGTATTTTGAATTACAAAAAAAATACCATCCCGATTATTTTACACAGGCAACTGATACGGAACAGGACGAAGCGCTGGAAAAATCTTCTGCCATCAACAAGGCATTGAAAATTTTTAAGGATACCGATAGTACCATAAAATATGTATTGCAATTAAAAGAGTTACTGGCAGAAGAAGAAAAATACCAGTTACCGCCTGATTTTTTAATGGAGGTAATGGAGCTGAATGAAGCACTGACAGCTGATTCAACGACAGTAATCAATGATTTTGAAAAAGATATTTATGCCGGTGTACAAGCCATTATTGAACAGTATAATGATGCCACCACAACCACTTCGGAATTATTAAAAGTAAAAGAATATTATTTTAAAAAAAAATACCTGCAACGTATTTTGGACAGATTGGATGATTAACGTAATATTGCAACCCGTTGAACAAATGCCCATGTGGCGGAATTGGTAGACGCAGCAGACTCAAAATCTGCCATTCGCAAGGGTGTGAAGGTTCGATTCCTTTCGTGGGCACTAAAGTGGACAAATCGAAAATTGATTCGGTTTGTCCACTTTAATTTTCGCTAAAACCCTCTCCCAGCTTATATATTAGCTCAACAGCTTTGTTAAGCCAGGCGGTTCGATAATTGAATCCGTCAAAAACGAGTTTTTCGGGATATATCGAACCAATGATTTCCCGTTTGTCTTTATTATCAGCTTTTTCATACAATTCTTCAACTTATAGCCACCGCCTATTTGAACACCCGCATCCCAGCTTTTAAAGCTTTCAACTAAATGCTCAAAGGAAATCACATTGGAAGTGTCTTCCTTCTGCAAAGTCGTAAATATTTTGGTAGCCACTCTCACTCTCAGCATGGGAGCAACTGTTTTGTTTTGGGTTGTTATGTATAGAAAGAAATTTGTCCATCCTTTTGCGTTCTTCATCCATTTTTTAAGATTGTTTGCCGATGCATTTTTGCATTGTCAATTACGACAACAACTTTAAAAAATAAAACAATGACAAAATTCACCGTTCCCACAAGGGAACAAGTAGCACCGGCCAATCAAACTATTTTTGACAACCTGACAAAAGCATTGGGTTTTGTACCCAACCTGTATGCAACCATTGCTTATTCAGACAATGGCTTATCAAAGTATCTTGCTTATCAAAATGCAAAAACAACATTAAGCAATAAAGAAAAAGAAGCGGTAAATCTTATTGTAAGCCAGGTAAACAATTGCATTTATTGTCAAAGTGCCCATACAGTGATTGGAAAAATGAATGGCTTTACTGATGAACAATTATTGGATATCCGTAAAGGAAAATCAAACGATGCCAAGTTGAATGCCTTAGTTCAATTAGCAGCCGGTATTACTAAAAACCGTGGTACTGTTGATGATAGATTGGTCGACAACTTTTTTGCACAAGGTTATACTAATGAAAATTTAGTTGACCTGGTGCTACAGGTGAGTGATAAAACCGCAATGAATTATTTGCATAATCTTACAAAAATTCCTGTTGATTTTCCTATAGCTGTTGACGTTAATACAATGGTGGCAGCGTAATAGAAATTCAGGCAGCTTTTATGGTATTAGTACAGCCGCCGGTAATTAAATAACCGGCGGCTTGCCTATCCTGAAAGATTAGCAGGGAAAATTATCCATCCCTTTGCGTTCATTCTCCATTTGTATATTGATAATATCATTGCAACTTCATATTCTGGATTTTAATACAAAACGATCTCACTTAAAATAATTTTTATGGAACAAAAACCACCGCTACCACCCTTTACTTTAGAGACTGCTTTACAAAAAGTACAACTGGCAGAAGATGTCTGGAACAGCAAAGATCCGGAACGTGTATCGAAAGCTTATACCAACGACAGTGAATGGCGCAACCGCACAGATTTTATCAATGGCAGGGAAGAAATCGTTGCCTTCCTTAAAAAGAAATGGGCTAAAGAAAAAAATTATATTCTGAAAAAAGAATTGTGGGGTTTTCGTGAAAACCGTATGGCAGTTCGTTTTGAATATGAATATCAAAATGAGGATGGGCAATGGTTCAGGGCTTATGGCAATGAGAATTGGGAGTTTGATGAAAATGGTTTGATGCGTAAACGATATGCCAGCATCAACGATCTGCCTATTGACGAGAAGGACAGAAAATTTAAATAATACAATTATGAAACTGGAAGAAAATTTACTAAGTACAATAGAAAAAAATTCAGTTACTAAAAAACCATTACAAACAGCAACTATTGAAGTGGTGTTATGTGATGAGTGCGGCGATTCATTATGGGATGCAGTTTTTAGCACAGGATGAAAAGAATAGTGCGTTACAACAGGTTTGCAAAATTCCATCGACAAAATAATTGACATGTTGTTTTTAAAGTTGGCGTATTAAAAATACTATCATGGCAAAAAATTTCGCTTCACTGGCTTTCACTGATGCGGTAAAAGAAATGCAGAAAAAAATGGGCAGCAGGAAAAGTTATGCCCGTATGGAAAGAGAAACTTATGTAGATGGATTAACAGAAAATGAAATTGATTTTATTGTGCAACGTGATAGTTTTTATATGGCTTCTATTGGGGAAAATGTATTTCCTTATATTCAACATCGTGGCGGGCCTAAAGGGTTTGTAAAAGTGCTGGATGCAAAAAGAATTGGCTTTATAGATTTCAAAGGAAATGTGCAATACATTTCTGTTGGTAATATCGCTACCAATAATAATGTTGCATTGATCATGGTGGATTATCCGGGCAGGACAAGATTGAAAATTTTAGCCAAGGCTGAAATAGTGGAATTGAAAAATGACGATTCTTTATTTGAATTTCTTGACCTGGGTGAATATAAATTTCGTCCTGAACGTATGATGGTGTTGCACATAGAAGCTTATGACTGGAATTGTCCGCAACATATAACACCGCGATACACTGTAAAAGACATTGAAACTGCTTTTGCGCCGCAACGAAATCAAATTATCGCTTTACAAAATGAAGTGAAAGAATTGAAAGCAAAATTAAGTGCAGGCTATAAGTAGTTGGTAAAATAAAATAGTTATGACAAAAGAATTAAAGCGGGTGGTGATAACAGGCATGGGTGCTATTACGCCGTTAGGAAATACAGTAGATGAATTTTGGAAAAATATTGTGGCAGGAAAAAGTGGTATTGATCTCATTACCAAATTTGATACCACCCATTTTAAAACAAAATTTGCAGCAGAAGTAAAAGGGTTTAATGCTGCAACCTATTTTGAAAAGAATGAAGCCCGCAAGTACGACCTGTTTACACAATATGCTGTAGCTGCGGCAGACGAAGCAATAAAAAATGCAGGTATTGATTTTGAAAAATTGAATAAAAATAAAATTGGTGTTATTTGGGGATCTGGTAATGGTGGTATACAAACTTTCCAGGAACAACTGATTGAATTTGCAAACGGAAATGGAGTGCCAAGATTCAATCCTTATTTCATACCGAAGATCATTGCAGATATTCCTTCAGGAATTATTTCTATAAGGCATGGCTTACGAGGCCTGAATTTCTCCACCGTGTCTGCATGTGCTTCATCAAACAATGCCATTATTGATGCCTGCAATTATATCCGATTAGGAAAGGCCAACATGATCATCACCGGAGGTTCAGAAGCACCGATTAATGAAAGTTCGATTGGAGGATTTAATGCATCAAAAGCTTTGTCTGCCAACAATTCAAATTATGTAACTGCATCACGCCCGTTTGATAAAAACAGGGATGGTTTTGTGATGGGTGAAGGTGCAGGTGCATTGATAGTTGAAAGTTTAGACCATGCATTGAACAGGGAGGCAACCATTTTTGCAGAAATAGTTGGAACGGGCATGGCTGCTGATGCCTATCATCTCACCGGCACACATCCCGAAGGTGAGGGTGCCTATTTAGGCATGCTGGATGCATTGGAAGATGCAGGAATTGATGCCGCACAAATTGATTATGTGAATGCGCATGCCACATCAACACCATTGGGAGATGAGAGTGAATTGAAAGCTATTGTACGAGTGTTTGGAGACAGAAAATCCTTACACATCAGTGCTACAAAATCGATGACTGGACATTTATTGGGCGCAGCCGGTGCTATTGAAGCAATCATCTGCGTTAAAGCTATTCAGAACAATGTGGTGCCGCCAACGATAAACACTGTTGATGTGGAAGATCCATTTAAGAGCCAATTAAACTTATCTTTAGGTACTGCATTTGCAAAAGAAATTAATTTTGCCATGAGTAATACTTTTGGTTTCGGCGGGCATATTGCCACCACCATTTTTAAAAAATATTAAATATTGCCATGCTCAATCAATCTATGTTTACTTTAGTTAATCCGCAGAATGGTAATTTGGCATTTAAACTTTTCTCTTTTGATGATAATGAATTTTTTGATCACATTCAACGTAATAATTATTTTTCGTTGATCTATATAGAGGAGGGGAGTGGAATTGTTACAGCCGACTTTGCTGAAAACGTTATTGAAAATAAAACCCTGTTGGCATTTGCACCTTACCAGCCGTATATGATAAAAACTAATCAGCCAATAAAAGGAACGGTTATTTATTTTCACCCCGAGTTTTTTTGCATCCACAAACACCATGATGAGATAGCATGCAATGGTGTATTGTATAACAATGTTTATCAGCCACCCTTTGTAACGGTTGATGAAAAAGCCGCTGGTACTTTTCAAATGCTGTTTAACCAGGTAAGAACCGAAATGCAGAACCCTGCATTGGCCCAGTATGAATTGCTGGTGTCTTACTTAAAAATATTTTTAATCACCGCATCCCGATTAAAAGTGGAACAACAACCCCATGCAGCAGCGGTGGTAAAAGATAACAAAGAACCATTTATCTTACAAAAACTAAAAGATGCCATAGAAGCAAATTTTAAAATCAAACATTCTCCATCTGAATATGCAGAAATGCTTTTTATCTCACCAAAAGCATTGGCAAAAATTACCAAGACTCATTTTAATAAAACACTTTCCAGCCTTATCAATGAGCGCATTATTATTGAAGCTAAAAGGGAATTGTATGTTACCAATAAAACGATAAAAGAGATTGCTTATGAATTGGGCTACGAAGATGAATATTATTTCAGCCGGTTTTTTAAAGTGAATGCAGATGTATCGCCACAATTGTATAGAGAAACGGTTGGCTTTAACAAAGCGGCTGCTGTGGCATAATATCCAAACTGAATTTCTGATTATCGTGATTTGCGAATTAATATCAGAAGGTAGAATGTGTCAGTTAATCACAGGAAATTACCCAGCCAGAAAAGTTATATTCAAAGTAAATGCCCCAAAACTAACGGGTTATGAACCGAATTGTTGGAATGGGCTTTGCTCATACCTGCGCTGATTCACTTGTATAAGCTACATACAAAGTATTCGTTAAAGACGGTGAAGACTGTTGCATATACTACAAGTGAAAATGGACAAGTAGTAAGAGGAAGAGAGCTATTGCAGTAATGATAAAATTGAAGGCTGTTAAGCCGTTTTTGAATCTCGATGAATACCCAACTTTTTCATCCTCACTTCCAGGGTAGTCGGATTCAATCCCAAAATTTTGGCTGCGCCATTTCTGCTACTTACTTTCCAGTTGGTTTGCGTCAGCACTTCAAGGATGTGTTATTTTTCTACGTCTTCCATTTTTTGTAGACTAGCTTTTTTGTTAATGCTCAGTTTTTTTACCGGAACCCAGTCTCCATATTCCAGTGTATTATTTTTGGTAAGGATCAATGCCCTTTCAATTAAATTTTCCAGTTCACGGATATTCCCGGGCCGGTTATATTCACAAAATGCCGCCATTACCCCGGGATCAACAGCAGTTATTTTTCTTCCCATTCTGCCTTCATATTTGTGTTTGCAGTTCACTTTAGATTAAAATCAGTTAAATGGAAAAGACTGAATTAAATAATTTTACCACCTCTTAATCAGCAGGCCCAGTGTTCGAGCCTCTGAGGGATCACAGAAAAAATTAAGGAGGTATGACTTTTAAAATCATAACACCTTTTAATTGATACTTTTCAGGGGGAACAGAAAAACTGTGCATTTTCTTCATTTATTTGCCAATGCTTAACAAAATTATTTTTTTGCTAAAAACAGGTTTTTAATTTTAGCGGGAGAGGCAATAATTTTTTCTACATTGACTGAAGCATTACCCTATGAAATCACTGCATTTATCCCTAACAAGCTATTCACAACCCGCTAATTTATGGGAATTTCAATTTCAAGGGTAAAGCCACAACCAGGAGAAGATAGGGTACGGACAGTTCCATTAAACATTTCAACCCGCCCTGCAATATTTTTCAAACCCATTCCTTTTGCTTCACCACCAGCCTTTGTACCCTGGCCATCATCATTAATGTTCATTTTAAAAATACTTTCAGTTGTTTGAAGAGTAATGATGACAGTTTTTGCGAAGGCATGCTTTACGATGTTGGTGCACTGCTCTTGTAAAATGCGGTATACTGCAAATTTTTGTTGTTTATTCAGCAGGGTTTCGGTAAAAAACCGGGTATCAATGTCTATTTTCAACCCGGTTATTGTTAGCATAGATTCGGTCAGTTTTTTTATCTGCTCCGGCAGAGTTTCTGTTTCAAAATCAGGGCTTGCCAAAACCCTTGCAATCTTTCTGTTTTCTTCAATGGCAATAAAAATATTATCGTTACATTGTTGTAACAACTCATCTGCCTCACCGGCAGCTTTTTGTATCATTAAAGAAAGCAATAATTTGGTTGCTACCAGCAACTGGTTTACATTATCATGCAGTTCCCTGCCTATGATATTTCTTTCGTTTTCCTGAACTGCCAATGCAATGGCTGTAATTTTTAATTGTTCATTGTGTTGCTGTTCCTGCAATGTGGCCTCCAATGTTTTGCTTTTTGTAGTATTGTTACTGATAGCCAGGTACTGGCAGGGTTGGTTGTTTTCATCCGCAAAAGGAATGATGATGGTATCTACCCAATAAGGGGTGCCATTCTTTGTCAGGTTCAAAAATTCGCCTTTCCATATGGTACCACTTTGTATGGTTGACCATAGTTCACTGTAGCATTCCAGGTGATGATACCCTGCGTGAAGAATGTGGTGATTGTTACCAATAATTTCTGCTGCCTGGTAACCGGATATATTGCAACAGTTTTCGTTTACATAAGTGATAACACCCTGCCAGTCTGTAATGGCAATAATCGCAGACTCGTCTAATGCGTAGCGGTAATCAATTATTTGTTTGGCGGTTGCTTTTTGTTTATACGCAGCTTCAATGGCCATAGGCAATCTTGCCATTCTGTCTTTAAGAATATAATCATTTGCTCCCTTCTCAATAATGTCAATAGCCCTTTTTTCTGATACCGATCCTGTTAACAATATAAAAGGGATATCCTGGGACCTGGCCCTTAAAATGCACAGTGCATCGGCTGCGGTAAATTGCGGAAAACAATTATCAGAAAGAACGATGTCGGGCGCAAACAAATCCAATCCCTGCAGGTATCCTTCCAGGTTACTGGCACAGTAAAATTCAGGTTCACTCATCTCACTTTTCAGTAATTCCTTCACCAGCAACACATCAAATGGGTTATCTTCGAGTATCAATATTTTTAGGCGGGCCTTTACTGCTATCATAATTTTTAATTATTTTACCATTACTATAACCTTAAAAACCAACTTCGAATACTACAGCCGTTGCTTATTTTAAAGTAAAAAATGTAAGGTTTAACTAAAAAAGTGCACAAAAATATTCTTCATAATTAAACAACAGTTTTCTTATATTTTCCACATTTTGTATCGCTTATTTTAAGCTTCTGTCCTGTTAACAAAGATAAACCAGCATCCTGCAAAATATTCAGCCAAAAAATATTTACACCACCACAATAAGGCATTTCACGTAATAATTGGACGCAAAAAAGGCAAATCAGCAAAATGGGCAGCCTGTTTTGGAAATACCACATAAATAATGGTTACCGGTAAACATTGAATGAGGCACTAAACTGTTACACATCAGCAAAAAGCTGTTTTACAACGGCAATGCCTGCTTTTACGTAATCTTTTTTTTAACTTCCTCCTTAACCATCATCTTCGATTTATAAAACCCTTGCAAGCACAAGGACAATCAAATTTTAAACAAACTAAAATTTAAAAACATGACTTTACAAGAAAACATTTTTGCAAACGCCTTAACCATTGAAGAACTGGAAGCAAAATTTAAAGCAACAGTAGAAGGAGTATTTTCTTTTATTACTGATAGTAGCTGTGGAATAGACACAACGACAAATCCCAGGTAGAAAGCACTTAAGAGCAATCAGAAAAATTTTACCCGCTCAAAAAAGGAATCTTTAAACGGGGTTCCTTTTTTGTTAAATAAGCCCTTCGAATTCTTACATTCTCCAATACACTACCATGCAACAGCAAACTTATATTGAAGCAAGAAATGAACTAATCAATCATTTTAAACAAGGGGTAAAAACAAAAGAAGATGAAAACCTGAATGGACAGTATA
>JAYUBR010000835.1:0-1293 GCA_043740775.1 Ferruginibacter sp.
GTATTTTCACTTAATACTTCTATAATTAAAACGGGTTGGGTGGCGTAGTATTGATGTTCTTCCGGCAAAGCCACCATTACATCCGGATAGAAAAAAATACTTTGTTCTTTAATAAATGCTTTAAAGCGTTCTATAAAAACCCGTTCACTTTTATTCTTCAACAATGTTTTAAGAATAAAAAAAATATTACCGCTGATTAGATTATGTAAAAATGAAGCACCTGCCATCTCAATTAAATTTTCAAGATAATACTCATGCCTTACTTCGCTTTTTTCTTCAAAAGCCAGATACTACTCAATGGTTTCAAATTTTCTATGTTCTGTTAATGGCTTCATCTACTTCAAATATACTAAATTTATTTCTTTAACTGTTCCTTCCACATTTCATTAAAAGTTTTTGGGCTAAACGCAAGACTGCTGCGGTTTTTGGCCCATCCTTTAAACAAGCCATTTACTACTTTATTTTTTATATCTCCATTACCCATATTCATTAACCCTCTGTTAAGGCTGGATATTTTCCAGAGTTTCCAGGCTATTTTTTCGGTGATGGTGGCTAAGCCTTCTTCAACAGATTCATGGCGGTTTTCAAGCAGCAATTCGTGCAGGTTAATTTTTACCGGGCATACTTCAGTACAGGCACCGCAAAGCGAAGAGGCATAACTTAAATGTTTAAAATCTTTCATGCCCTGCAGGTTTGGTGTTATCACACTTCCTATTGGGCCGCTGTAAGTAGCGCCATAAGCATGGCCGCCAATATTTTTATATACCGGGCAAACATTTAAACAAGCTCCGCAACGGATGCAATACAGGCTTTGTCGTTGAACAGGATTTTTTAGAATATTCGTACGCCCATTGTCTAATAATATCACATACATTTCTTCCGGCCCATCGCTTTCATTGAGTTGCCTTGGCCCCGTAATAATAGTATTGTAAACGGTAACAGTTTGTCCTGTTCCAAATGTGGAGAGTAGCGGCCAAAACAAAGCCAGGTCTGTCATGGAGGGAATCATCTTTTCAATACCCACAATAACAATATGTGTTTTAGGAAAGGCACAACTCAACCTTGCGTTGCCTTCGTTTTCGGTAACCGCCACGCCGCCAATATCGCTGATGATAAAGTTGGCACCCGTAACACCCACTTCGGCCTGCGTATATTTTTCACGTAAAATTTTTCGGGCAACCTGTGTTAATTGCTCAGGTGTATAATTTATTGGCGTGCCTAATTTTTGATTAAACAACCTCGCCACATCTTCTTTACTTTTATGCATGGCAGGTGTTACAATATGGTAAGGCG
>JAYUBR010000836.1:0-14085 GCA_043740775.1 Ferruginibacter sp.
TCAATCAACTGTTTGACAAAAATTATCTACAATCTTTCAAAGAACTAAATCCTAATCAATTGAATCTCTTTTGATTACAATGGGATGCTAGTGATTCAAAACGTTGTCGCATAATTGTCGGAATTAGCAGCGAATAAAAAGCAATATTTAAACCAAAATCAATAAAAGCACATCCTGTGTACAACTATTCGATACCATCAAAACTAACCAAACTATTAACCAGTTTGGGGTTTAGCGTTTTCTGGCAGACGCTAATTACCGATTTTGGCGCATTGTTATTTACCGATCACACTATTATAAAACTGATGCTTTTGATAATAGCAAAATCAACGTTTATGATGCTCAAGGGAATATCGTAAAGACGATTAAACGAGATGCTTTTGATGATAAAAAGACTAACACCTACGATAATAATGGAAACCAACAGGGATACAGGAAAACAGATGCCTTTAATAGTAAAAGGGAAAAATATTTATGATGCCAATGGTAATATTATTGGATATAGAGAAGTTGATTCTTTTGACAAAGGAAGAATCAATGTCTATAATTCACAAGACAATAAAGTAGGGCATTATCAAAAAAATGCTTTTTCAGGTAACTGGGAATATTTTCGAGACTAAGATATTGGTAAGTTTTATTTGCAGGTGTTTAAAAATAAAGGTGCTGATACTAAAGGCTGAAGCATAAAAACATGAGCAAGAAAGAATAAAAAATCAAATATTTGAAAATTAGAAAATAAAAAATGACAAATTTTTTTGTGGTCTTATAAAAAACTGGTTTACAAAAAAAAAACAGTACACAATGCTAATTACTTTTACTTTGAAATATTTTTCGAAAAATTCCATACAAAGCTCAGAAGAAAATACCTCGCAATGCTTTGATAATTTTGTTCCTGTATTAAGTTGCTGCTAATATATCTTGAATAACCGATGTTCTGGTTTAGTATATCATGGGCATCTATTTTGATGATGGCTTTTTGATTCTTTAGAAATTTTTTTCCGAAATAAGCATTCCATAGCAGTACATTATTATTACGATCAAATAACGCTGTTTTTTGACGGAGGCTGCCCTGTAATTCGTTGTTTAATTCAAGATTCCAAGGCAAGACAAGTGTAAGGTCAATGTTGTGTTCCTGCGTCCAATATTTCGTTTCCACGTGTGTTCTTATAGACGATTTGGAAATATTATAAAGGATGTTGCCATAATAATAGAAGCTATATTTCCTTTCTTTGTCTTTACTAAAAGTAAGATTGAATGCGATGGCTGTATTGTTGATAGCATTTTCTTGTTTGTTAACGATAGTGTTATAACGTGAGCCATTGAAATCGAAACCTATATTAACTCCCACATCAGGTTTTTTGAGTTTAAAAAAATAAGTAATTCCTGAAGAATAATTATAATTACCATTTGTATTAATATAATTATAAACAGTGCGGAAAAGTGTATCAGTGAAATTACTGGTAACAATTGCATTGGATTGTCCTGAAAAAGACCCATAAAAGAAAATCCCACCCTGGCGCGAAACCCTGAATGAATTGTAATTAAAATTGATGGTGTGATCAAATTCCTGTTCCAGCAAAGGATTTCCAATTGTAATACTTAAAGGATTAGAATTATTATGTACAGGTTGTATCTGGTTAATGGAAGGTTGTCTGGTATAGCCATTATAATTAATAAAAAGTCGACTGCTTTCATTGAATTTCCAGGTAAAGACTGCCTTTGGAAAAAAATTAGTAAAGTCACGTGTAACTGATGAACCCTTGAGTAAGTTTCGTTGGTTGAAATATGATTTTGCCATGTTACTCCCAAGAGATAGCGTAACTTCTTTACCATTGTATTTGAATGCAGCACCGGCAATTTTGGTAAGCACATTAAAATTATAGTGGTTGCTGAATGTATCGTTGAGAAATGTATATTTCCCATTTAAATCTTTATCAAAGGCGAAAAGCCTTGCATCACTCCGGCTTTTATGCCAGCCATAGTTCAACTCAACAAAAAGTTTTTTTGATAACGGTTCTGTATAAATAATTTTTCCATTAAGAACGGCGACACGACTGCCATTCACTTTTTTCTGATCAGTGGTATCCCTTGCAAAGATGTTGCCCCCCTTATCAAAAAACGAATTTAATGAATAGAGGAATCCATCGGAGTTGTATTCGGTATAGTTTTGTTCAAGACTAAATGAAACAGTTCTGCCGGATTTTTTAAATTTTTTTCTTACGAGGAAAGAAGATTGGAGGCTTCGATTATCACCATTTACGGTAGTAGCACGCACGCTGTTGTTTACTGGATTACCAGTGTCATTTTGTGATGCGCTGGTAAAACTATTTACACTATTGCCGGAGCCGTTGTATCCGTTAGCCTTTATTTTTACTGATGCTGAGCTATCAATTTGCCATTCGTACGTGCCATTAAGAGAATGCCTTTGCGTGCTGCTTAATGTCTTGCTTGATTCTTTGTTAAAAAAAGTAGTATCAGGTAAAATATATTGTGATAAGGTGCTGCCGTATCCCTTACTATTAAATTTATTATAGCGATAGCTCCCATTCACACTTTGCTTGTCCTGATGAAATTTATTGGAATAGTTTAAACCGCCTGCCCAGCTTTCAGGCAAACCTTTGCCACTGTAAGAAAAAATATTGAACTCGTTATCATTATTTCCAACCCCCGCAAAAGCACCAAAATTATCACTGTACTCAAGGCCATTGCCAGGGATATACTGGTTAGTTGCCTGCAGGTCTGCCCCTGTCTTGTCGGTAGTACTTATAATACCGTAAGCAGATAATTTTCTCTTATCTCTAAAACTGTTGATCATTGCGCTGTTAGACCACTTATCATTTAAATCAGCGCCCAAATCCAGCTTGCCGAAATAACCTTTTTTCTTATCTTCTTTCAGTTTCAGATTAATTGTTTTCGATCGTACGCCATCATCAATTCCTGTGAATGTAGCCTGATCGCTCTTCTTATTGAAAACCTGCACTTTATCAATTGCATCAGCCTGTAAATTTTTTGTAGCAATGGTAGGGTCATCTCCGAAAAATTCTTCTCCATCTACCAAAATCCTGTCAACTTTCTCTCCCATTGCTGTTATTATACCATTTTTATCAACCTGTATACCTGGAAGTTTCTTCAGCATTTCTTCTACTGAAGCACCTCCACGAACTGCAAAACTGTTTGCAATGAACTCGCTGGTATCTCCATTTATTTTTATGGCGCTGATATGGCGGTGCACAATTACTTCTTTTAAAATTGGAATGTTAAAGGTCATCATGACAGCACCTAAATCAACGTGAGAAGGGTCGCTCAATTGCAGCTTATCAATATAATCTGCATAGGTGGGATGCGTAACAAATAGCAGGTAATTGCCCGGTAATAAATTTTTTAGTTCAAAATTTCCTTTTGCATCACTGCGGGCAAACTTATACAAAACGGAATCCTTTTGCCACAGCAGGCAAACGGAAGTATTGGTGAGATTTTGTTTATTGACGGAATCAAAGATTACTCCTTTAACCGATGCAGTTTGTGCGGAGGCAGAATAGTAACATATTATAATAAGCAAAACAATTAGCAGAGTGAGTTTCTTCATATTGCAGTTAAAAATTTAAAGGCGAAAAATTGCTATAGAGAAATATTGCTGTTCTAAGAGACTTATAGTTTGCCATACTTTTATTGTGTGAAAAGGGTAAGAGTAAAGCAAAAGGAAGGCAACAGCCTCCCTTTCTTAAAATTTTAGCGGATAAAAATAGACAAAAATAGTTGTGAGTCTTGTATCCCGTATTTAGTTAATAACGCCTGTCATCGCTTCACCACTCATCATATTAGTTAATCCGGTACCCCGAAGGTTTGCATAGGCGCCTGTTCCACTAACAATTTCCCACCTGCCATTAGGAGGCAAACAGTGCATATTAACAGTGAAAGTTCCATCCGGTGCTGTGAACACCAACAAACAATGAAGTCTCGCACCATTAGCAATAACGTCAACATGCATTGTAACTGTACCAGAAATTTGTAGAGCTCCAGTTGTGGAAAAGGGTCCAATCAAATCGGGAAATGCACCACTTGGAAATGCAGTAGAAATAGCAATCGCTCTGGGTGCCGAGTTGTGCTTTGGGGACACCCAACTTGTTGTGCAAATTGCAATAAGCAGTAGGGTTATTGCAACTGAGAAAATTTTGTTTTGTTTCATAATTAGTATCTCCTTTTTTTTGTTTAGTGAATGAATAAATTC
The DNA here is from genome assembly GCA_043740775.1 of Ferruginibacter sp. Lineage (GTDB taxonomy): Bacteria > Bacteroidota > Bacteroidia > Chitinophagales > Chitinophagaceae > Ferruginibacter. Next base: position 4,229 of record JAYUBR010000836.1, read on the forward strand.
ACAATATGTGAATGAGTTATAATTGGTTTTTAATTAAGTCGAATACATCTTGAATTCCAAGGCACAGAAAAAGCATTTTTAAATTTATAATAGCCTGTCTCATATGAAAAAAGTTTAGACGTTGCCCAAGTTGTAAGGAATAATCCTTATTTCAAAAACTTCAATTTGCTTTTGATATTCGCCGCCACTTTTCTTCCCTGTACTAAACCGATATTAATAGAAGCCAGGTAATGTAAACCTGCATATAATCTTGAATTGCCCGCATCTTCCCCAATCGCACTAAATGAATTAAATGATCTTGGTGACATTCCTAAATAATCATAAGTGTGATCTGTGAAACTATAACTATCGCCAAAAACTTCTGTCATAGCATCAGCAGTTGCTGCAGATAACACTGCATGTGCTGATGAATATTCAGGATGTGCAGGCGTACCCAAAAGAGATTTCCATGTTGTATGTCCTAAAACTGTTCTGATATAAGTTATAGGCCTGATTAAATTATAATGATACTTAGTTTTCCAGCAACTGATGCAGGCATCGTTTAAAGTGATGCCGGTAAGAGCATACCCAATTGCTGCTTTATCAAGCGTTGCATTTTCATTTACCAAAACCTGTTTCAAAATACTTTCCCAATGTCCTGGAGAAGTAACACCCGGTATATCTCTCCAGTATAAGGCACCTGCTGTTTGTTGCGGATTAAGCGTTTGTGAAACATCGTAAACTTGTTTTACCATTTTATAAAAATCAGATGATGGATCTGTTGAATAAGAAGTGGGAGCATCCGGTTGGCTATTATCGTCGCTACCCGAAACAATTGTGCGAAGATTACCCCAGTAAGGTGTGCTGGCAGCCGCAAAGCCTGGTGGTGTTCGCACCCACAAACCATCTCCTATTGGAGCAGTGTAAGCATCACTGGCATGCAGGTATCCATCCGTTTGTGCCCATTCAAAAACTTTTTGTGCAACTGCCTTCCCAAAAAGAATTGAGCGGTTTATGATGGCTGCATCTTCTTCACCCTGGTATTGAATATTCAATGCATTTTCCAGTGAGTCGATAGCAGTTTTGTTAGAAGCGCTTGTAGTTGAAAACATATTTTTATTCATGTAGGCCAATGCAGCATTAGCACTACTGGGCCAATGATATGCTAATCCATTACCGGTTTCAGGCAAACCTATTAAACCGTTTAATTGTCCTTCAAGCGATTGATAAGCTGGCATGCCAGGCTCCACTGCTTCATATAGGGCAATACCACTATAAGCATAGGGACGGGCAAATGCTACATTTGGTAATGCAGTAGATGACATTATTCGCAATTGCATATTCATCCATTTAATGGCTACATCAGATGAAAATGTTTTGGTTTGTTTTAAATGCCCTTGTACCACTTTTTCATTACTACTTAATAACGGCAATTGCTGTTCGGTTTGATTCATATTTTTTTTACAAGCTGATAATGCAAAAAAGATAATGCTGAATGTTAGTATACACTTCCAATTAATATTAATTGTTTTCACGTTAATTTTTTTTTATGATGAATAATCATGTTGATGCGGTAGTAAAACTATTAAAGCATTAACCGACGAAAAAGCAGGAATGATATTGGGGAAGGCTTCCAACTAACAATGAATAAAGCAATCATACATAGCGCAATTGCCGCAAATAAAAGTTTGTTTTGTCGCATAATTAGTGTCTCCTTTTTTGTTTAGTGAATGAATAAATTCACAATATGTGAATGAGTTATTATTAATTTTTAATTAAGTCGAATACATCTTGAATTCCAAGGCAAAGAAAAAAGCATTTTAAAATTGGTAATAGCCTGTCTCATTGCTCCACAGCTAAATGCTTAGCTCTTACAACAGTTTTCTATCTTACCATGTATTGGTAGCAATCACTAACAAGTACAACAGCCAAACTTTCAGCATCTATTATCCGGAAATGAATGTCGAATGAAGAACCAGATGCAACAGTTGATACATTACGCCATAATTCTTCTTCTCCGTCTCCTTTATCGTTTGTTATAATAGATTGTGGCGTTAAACCATGACCCAGTGTAAGCCATTTGGTACTTGTACAGTTGCCATCTACAACATTAACAGGATCAACAGCCCGCTGAAGAAGGTATTGGTGATTCGGCAACAGGTTATGCACCTTAGTATCGAGTGTAATGATTTTTGCTGCATCGGCATCCTGGCGAAAATGGATGTGGCCGTTTTGGTTGCCTTCTCCATTAAGTACAACTTCAAGGTTAAAGGAAGGGTTTTTTGCAATAGCATCAGCATCATCCGCTTTTGCTATGGAAGTAATTTTTGGCTGTTCTTTTTCTTGTTGAATTTCTTTTTGGCAAGCTGCCAAAATAAAAATGATAATGCTGCAGGCCAACAAGTTCTTCCACATTAAAGTTGTTTTAATTGTTTTCATGATGATGATTTTTTTAAAATGAATAAATTTACAATTTGTGAATAGTGTAATTGCTTATTACTTTTTCAACCACGGGGGTAGGAGCGGTATTTAAACAGGAGGATAATAGAACATTAAAAGTAATAGCAGTATAAAAACAATACAACCCCTCAATTGGGGGTATTTATAAAAAGAAATGTTTTGAAATGTAGAGCGTATAAACGGTTATACCAGTTTCTCTTTTATTGCTTTGGCCACAGCTTCCGTAGCAGAGGCTACATGCAGCTTATGATAAATATTTTTTACATAGCCTCTGACTGTTTCATATGCGAGAAATATTTTTTCAGCAATACGGGGCATCGGCATGCCTTCAGTAAGAAGCAACAGGATTTCTTTTTCCCTATCAGTAAGCTTGTAATTATTAATTGTAGCAGAGGGAGCTATGAATTGCTGAAAAAGTGTAACTATTTTAGCTGCTACTGCAGGGTTGAAAGCAACGCCGCCATTTTGAACATCAGTTATGGCTTCCAGCATTTTTACAGGCGAGGTTCTTTTTAAAATATAACCACTGGCGCCGGCACATAATGCTTCAAATATTTTTGTATCATCTTCAAAAACAGTTTGAATTAATATTCTTATAGCCGGGAATTCTTTTTTAATCAAGCCTGTTGCTTTTATTCCGTTGGTACCTGTCATTTCAATATCCATCAGTACCACATCAGGCTTACTTTTTTCAATATCATGTTTCCAGTTATTACAACTGGTAAAATTTCCTGTACAGGTATAACCGGGTGAACCGTTAAGAATAGAGCGATATGCATCCATCATAATCGGGTTATCTTCAAATATAGCAACCCGTATGTCTTTATTATCATTCACATTACAAATGTAAGTTGATGTATAAGTTTTTCAGATACCTCAAAAGGGTATTTAAAATTCCAATGTTATAATGGTTCCTAGCCCATTTTGCGATTGAATTTTAAAATTAGCTTTAATCTCATTAGCCCTGGCCTGCATATTCCTTAAGCCATTGCCGCTTTTATTTTCTGGAATTATAAAACCCTGGCCGTCATCTTGTATCACAAGTTTCCATTTAGAGCCCCTGGCATGAAGGTTATAATAAATATTATTGCACCCTGCATATTTAAATGCGTTATTTATGGCTTCTTTACTCACCAGATAAATGGCTTTGCGTTGCCGTATGGTTAAATTTATTATTTCAATTTCTTTATCATTTTCAAAGTGCAGCTTTATATTTTTTGATAATGCAATAGATATAGCAAAAGATTTTAATCGTTGCAACAATTTTTCAATACTGTCATTTTGAGGGTTAAATATCCAAACCATATCGCCCAGCTTCTCAATTACATCCTGGGTATAATTTTTTACTTTAAATAAATATGCTGAAGCTTCATCAAGATCATTGTTTTGTAATTTTTCTACTGCCATTTGAGTGAGCAAATTAATGCCGCTTATGGAAGCGCCTACTTCATCATGCAAATCATGACTTATGCTGTTACGCATCTCTAGCAAACTTATTTTTTGTTGTAAGCGATAACGAAACAACATATATATACTTGTAAATAATAGGATTGTCATTAAAGTATAAAACCACCATGTTTGCCAAAATGCTTTTTCAATAATAAAAGAAAATACAGTGGGCTCACTCCAGTTGGTATTGGATAATTGTGCCTTTACTTTAAAAATATATTTTCCGGGAGGAAGCCTTACATAAGAAACAAAATTGTTAGCCGATGGCACACTCCACAAATTGTTTAATCCCTCAAGCAGGTAAGTGTATTTTATGTCATCAGTACCGGATGAGTAGATGCCTTTATAATAAATGCCGACTATATTATTATCATGCGAAAGCTTTAGATGGTAAGGCAATTGAAAAATACCTGATAATGAATCCACATAATTGGCCCAGTTGGTTTCTTGAAGGTTAAGCCTTACATCTTCAATCATAATAGCAGGAAGAGTTGGGTTATAATTTATTTTATCCGGGTAAAAACATATTAAACTCCTGTTTGAAAAAAGCCAGATATTGCCTTTGAGATCTTTCGTTATTCTTGTAGCATAAGAATCGCCTATTGGGATATCCTTAGCATTAATAAAACTAATTTTATGATAGGTGTCTTTGATTACTGCATTTATTTTTTTTGAAAAAACAGCTACATCTGCATTGGTACTAACCCATAAGTTATTCCTGTTATCAAAACATAACGAGCTTGCATTATCTGTAGACAATCCGTTGGCTTTGGTCAATTGATTTTTAAAAAGTAATGAATCTTTGTGCCATGAATAACAGCGTAACCCTCTTCCATTATAAATAATCCATACATCTCCTGACGGATCATTACAAAATTTGCTTACTGTACCATGTGTATTAAACTCGTTTAACTGCAGTTTACAAATGTTTTGTTTGTCAATTGAATATATTAAGCCCTGGTCTGTTGAAAACAAAATAGTACCATTTGCACATTGATGTAAACGCATTATATCCCCTTTTACTTCTATTCTATTAGCAACCGGGAGAAGGCTGCAGGAAGTATCATTATATTGGCAGGGATAATTTTGTTTTCCTACTGCAACAATTATTTTTTTTCTGTAAGAGTCATATAATATATCAAATACTTCATTGCCTAAATGAGCCAGTTGGTTACTTTGCTCATACACATTATTGCCATCCTGCATAACAAGGGCAAATCCCCTTACATTATACCAGTAACGGCCTTTATTATCAAATGCATAATTATCAATAATTAATTCATTATTTGGCAAAAGGGTTTTACTTTTCCTATGCAGGTTTCGTTTTGTAAATGCATTTTTTTCAAAAGCCTGTAATATAAGGCTCCCATTATTGATTAATAATGGCCCGGATGGTGGTTGTAAAATATTAAAAAGAATATTTTTTTTCGTTAATGCAGGCATCTCCAAAATTTTAAAACCCATCTCTGAAAACCTTAATAAGCCTGATCCTGTGGCCACCCAAATGTTTCCTTCCTTATCCTCCGAAATGCTCTGCGGAAGAAAATTTTCTTTGGGCTTATAGATGGTTTTAAAATGACTTGTATCACCAGTTTCTATTAATTGAATACCCTTCTGCTCATTTGCAATCCAAAATCTTTTTTTACTGTCGCGGTAGTAAGCGTAGTTATTTCTTAAACTACCCAGCTGACCTTTCAATTTTACTAATTGTTGGTTTACAATTTCATTCATACCATTTGTAGTAGATAAAAAAATTTCTCCTACCGATATTGATAAATGGTTATAGTAATAAGGGGAAGTTTTTAATGCACCTATAATTTTAAACGTACCATCAGTTTTTTTCAAAAGCAAAAGGTTGCCATAATTAATATATAAGCCTTCATGAGTTTCGATGATATCCCTGCATGCGTGATTTTCATACCCCGGGTATAATTTTACCTTCCACCATTTATTGAAATTAAATTGATAGATACCTGCACTGGTTAAAGACCAAACCTGGCCTTGTTTTGTTTCAAAAATTTGAAAAACCCAGCGTATATTTTGTGAATCTGACAGCTGGTAACTTATGAATTTATTCCCTTTAAATTCAGCCACTCCTCTCGTTGTGCAGGCCCAGTATCTTAAGTGGCTGTCCATAAATCCGCCAAGTGTTTTTGTATCCGGTAACCCGTCAGATAAACCATAATTAGTAAAATATTTTCCATCAAAGCGGCTAAGCCCGTCAGGTGAACCTACCCATAGATAACCAAGCTTATCCTCGTAAGCGCCAAACACATAATTAGAAGGCAGCCCGTCTTTTGAAATATATTTCCTGAGTGTCATTTCCTGTGCATGAACATCAAAAGAAATAGCAATGATAAGTGCAGCACAGCAAATTATTTTTACTGAAACAAAAGTGACATAGCATAATAATTTTTTTATCACCTTAATAATTTAGGCTTTTTAAGCTTTTTTTACTGCTAACCAAATGTAGTATATTTCTTTAATTGCAGATCATTTATATACTACCCTGGAGTTTACCCAAAAAAAATAATCAGGGAACAAACTCAATATTATAGCATCTGCCGGGTTGTCATTTTTGTCAGGGGGTATACCCGTATTTGCTTTTTTGAGCAATTCAAAAATACCATCAGCCATTGCGTAATTAAAAAAAGTGGGGATGCCGAAGAAACGTTTGGATAAGATAAATACTTTTTGCACCATCAATTTTAATTTTAAATTCATGCCCATATATATACTTGTAAAATAAACAATGGCATGTACTGGAGTAATTGCTCATTGATTATTCATTAATCAATTTTCTCCGCCTTCAACCGCTCCACTTCCTCACCAATCAACCGCTTCACCTCCATCTTCACCTGATAGTAATTATCAAGCACCTGCTGCTGCGTAACATTCGATACAACAGGGATGTCTTTATACCGGCTTACCTCTGCATTAAGTCTGTCCGCATCATTAATAATCGCTGCATGAAACATCTTCAGCTTAATTTTCTCCTCCGGATTATCAGCGACTAAACCCACAAATTCACCCGAAGAAAGGGCTGCGATTTTAGACGCAGGTACGGCGCTGTCCAATTGTTTGGAATGGCTGATGGAAGTATCGGTACGGTTTACGGAAACACTCTGCCTGTCCTGCATTATTTTTCCGAACCGTTCCGATAGCAACTTAGATGTTTCTCCCATCACCTGGCCACTGATGATGTTACCAGTGATATTTACAATTACATCTGCCTGTTCTTTCCCATAATCCTTTTTCAACTGACTAAAATCCTGCATGGCTAATGTGGTGGCCACTTTATTGCTCCGGGCAGTAGCAATCAAGCTGTCCATATTGTTGAAATAGATGGTTGGAAATTCATCGAATACTAAGCTACATTTAAGCATTCCCTTTTTGTTTACCTGCCGAACCAATCTTGAAATGTAGAGGTATGTATCAATCGGGATTAAAAGAACAGTTGCAGCAATTCAGTATTGCCCTTCAAAATTCAAGTGGCTCAATACTGGCATTAAAGCCTCCTGTAAACTGGATTGATGCTTTCCAAGCATTGCAGGCTTATCTTACCCCTTTAATCCAAAAGAAAAAACTGGTGGTTTTTCTTGATGAATTTCCTTGGCTTGATGGAAGAAAATCAGGCTTTCTTTCAGCATTTGAACATTTCTGGAATAACTGGGCCAGCCGCCAACGGCAATTGCTGGTAGTGATCTGTGGTTCTTCTGCATCCTGGATGCTGAATAATATTGTCAATAATAAGGGAGGGCTTCATAATCGCATCACAGCAAAAATGCCACTGGCTCCTTTTACGCTGGCAGAAACAGAAGCATATTTAAGAAGTACTGGTTGCAAACTGGACCGCTACCAGATACTACAGATTTATATGGCCTTCGGTGGTATTCCACATTATTTGAAAACAGTAGGAAAAGACAAGAGTGCGGCACAAGTCATAGAAAGAACCTGCTTCTCCAAAGAAGGGCTGCTGACCGGAGAATTTGATAATTTATACAGTTCTCTATTCGAACTGGCGGATAACCATGTCAAAGTAGTCAGGGCACTAGCTGCTAACGGGAAAGGGTTAACGAGACAGGAGTTGATTACAATCTGCGGTATAAGTTCTGGCGGAAGAGCAACCATAGTTATCGATGAACTCGAAAAATCAGGATTTATTCAGCAAACTATTCCTTACGGAAAGATTACCAAAGATGCCATCTACCGGCTTATTGATGAGTTTTCCATTTTCTACCTGAAGTTTATGGATAAACGCAAGCCGGGCGGAAAAGATGTTTGGGCAAAAATCAGCGAAGAGGCTTCATATACCATATGGTGTGGTATTGCATTTGAAGCCGTTTGCCTGAAACATGTTGAACAAATCATGGATGGTTTGAAAATAAGGAAGGGGGCCGAAATTGCTGCGTGGCGTTTTGTACCGGCGAAAGGAAGCAAAGAAAAAGGTGCGCAAATAGATTTAATCATTGACAGAAAAGATCTGATTATTAATATCTGTGAAATGAAATTTTATAATAAAGCATTTATTATAGATAAAAAATATGCTGAAGTAATAAAGCAAAAAACAGCAGTATTTTCTGAAAAAATAAAGCCTCGTAAAACTCTTTTCATAACCCTAATCACCACATACGGTATTACGGATAACCAATATGCGGACGAACTGGTACAGCAGCAATTGGACATGAATGCCCTGTTCAAAGCTGTATAAAGTACGCTCTCAGTTATTTTAATATACCTGGCCACAACTGAATAATGATTTGGCCGGATATAAAAAATTATATGCGGCCAAATATTGAACTTAAAGGAAAATGTTGTGTCAAACTGGTTTCCCTCCAATTCAATATTTTTAATCGACCGTAAGGCATAGAAGACTGCCAACACCTTTTATTCACTGCTTGAGTTAAAAGAGATTTTTCAGAAATTGGGAATAAGGAGTGTGAATTAATTTCAAGACCGTTTACCAAAGCATTCTTATAAGATTAAAGCTTTTAGGGTTTGTTAGTCAATCAATTTATATTTGTTACCGACCCGATTGGATTCGAATCGCTTAATTTAATAGCGTTCAAGGTATTAGAGCCGCTCACAAACAGGGAGGAAAAATTATCGAACCTAAAACTCGCTCTGAGAGCGGGTTTTGTCGTTTTTAAAACCATGTGACCTGGATTGGATTCGAACCAATGACCCTCAGCTTAGAAGGCTGATGCTCTATCCAGCTGAGCTACCAAGTCTTTCATTTTTTTGCAAATATAGGGCAATTCAATTATTCACTTTAGCTGTTTTTTAAATAATAGGAAGATTGCAAAAATTCCGGCAAAATTGATTCCCCGCAACATTCACCTTTCATTGTTATATATTTGCCGAATTAAATCAAATCAATGGGTAAAATTTATATATATAAATGGCATCCTTATTGATCTTATTAATTTAAAAATTAATTATGAGAATGAAACAACTAAAAGCAACAATCATTTTTGTTTGCATTGCACACATCAGTTTTGCACAAAATTTTGGTGGCCCAAAAAAAGGTTCGGCAGTAGGTTTTAGCGCTAACCTGGTAGATTTTTCGGCCTCAGTTCCGAAAATAGGAAAAGTAGATCCTGGTTTTTCTGTTATGTACTGGCAGGGTATTACCAGCCACATTGATTATTCTATACGATACAACGGATTGTTTACAGATTATGCTAAAGCAGCCGGTGTTACAAACAGCTACACCAACGAGTTTGAAGGATCTTTACATGCCCGTTTACTGGCAAACAATCATTTGTTCAATCCATTTTTAACTGCAGGTATTGGCATAGGCAGTTATGGCAAAAAAACCTGGGCTCCTTATATTCCATTAGGTGGCGGATTGCAATTGAATATGTTTAACGAAGGGTACTTGTTTTTACAGGCTAATTACCGGGCAACACTTGCTAAAGAAAAATTAGATAACAACATGTTTTATTCTTTAGGATTTACTCAAAATA
>JAYUBR010000837.1:0-4521 GCA_043740775.1 Ferruginibacter sp.
TGAAAACGGTGCCAGTATTTTTAAAGTAATAAAAATTTTAAAAGCCGGCAGGCAAACACCTGTGAATTTAGTGATCACCAAACTTCGTACTAAAGAAGACCTGGCACAAAAAATAGGGAATAATTTTGAATGTGATTCTTTAGCAGTAATTGCTTTACTCAACAACAACGATTCGTTGTTGCATTATGGATTAGATACCAATACCGCCATGACAGCGGTTATACCCAACACTTACGCAATTGTATGGAATACTTCTGCCATAAAAATATTTAAAAAATTATTTACAGAACAGGAAAAATTCTGGTCTATTGAAAGAAAGAAAAAAGCCGCCGCGTTAAATCTATCTCCCCAACAAGTGTATACCCTGGCCAGCATTGTAGAAGAAGAAAGTAATAAGGAAGAAGATAAAGGAAAGATTGCAAGTGTGTACCTTAACCGCCTGCAAACAGGTATGCGGCTTTCTGCTGACCCAACTGTTATCTTTGCTTTAAAAGATTTTTCCATCAGGCGGGTGTATAAAAAATATACTGAGTTCCCTTCTCCATATAATACTTACCTCAACAATGGATTGCCGCCCGGGCCTGTTTGCACACCATCTATAAAAACGATTGATGCTGTACTGAATGCACCCAAGACCAATTACCTTTATTTTGTGGCGCAACCCAATTTAACCGGCTATTCAAATTTTGCTTCTACCTACCAGGAGCATATGGTATTTGCAAAACAGTACCAGCAATGGCTTACAGAATATTTAAAAGCAAAAGAAACTACAGACAGTTTAAAGTGATTTGTTTTTTTAGCCGCTTAATCAGTAGATTTGATAGCCTCAAAATTTTACTCATACTACATAATAAGGTATTACGAATTGAATAAATTAGAACGGATTATAGTAACTAAAACACCCATTGGCTATTTTTTTCGCAAAAGCAAAAAATGGCATTTGCCTGGCTTTGAAGGTGTGCCTTTATATGATGTAATTATTTTTTTTTACAAGCAGGTAAAAACGGTAGGGCTTACAGAAAGAGCATCTGCTGTTGCGTACAATTTTATAATGGCAATCCCTCCCTCCTTTTTATTTTTATTTACGTTAATACCCAGCCTGCCATTTATATCCAAAAGAAGTATCAAGCTACAGTTACATGGTTTAATAACCGATGTGATTCCTCTAAAAGTGCACAACGAAAATCTGATAAAATTTGTAGACAGCTTTATTGACGGCTCTAAGATTGGCCTTATCTCTTTTGGCTTTATTACTGCATTATTTTTCGCATCCAATGCCATGATGGGTATTATGCGTTCTTTCAATAAAAATTATATTGGCTTTGCAAAAAGAAAAGGTCTACACAACCGCTGGATGGCCATTAAATTAACGATGCTGTTATTCCTGGTTGTGCTGGGCAGCCTGATATTATTGATAACACAGGGTGCTGTTTTAAAATGGATCGGGATAGAAAGTGAAACCATCCGCAACATTATTTATTATGCAAGATGGATTTTTATTGTGGCTATGATTTTTTATTCAATGGCATTCATTTACAAATATGCACCAGCTGTGCAAAAGCGCTGGAAATTAGTGAGCCCGGGAACAATACTGGCAACCTCATTAAGTATCCTTGCCTCCGTTGGTTTCTCTTATTTTGTTAACAATTTTGGCCGGTATAATGCCTTGTATGGCTCCATCGGCACCATCATTGTTTTAATGGCCCTCATCTATATTAATTCGCTGGTACTGATGATTGGCTTCGAGTTAAACGTAAGCATTAAAAGCCTTAAATCTATGGCTGAAAAAAGAGAGATAGAAGAAAAAACAAAAGAATCTGGAGGCGATGTCTGATGTCGGATATTTGATAGCTGATTTATCAATTGATATTTTTTTAGGATTTTCAATATATAGAATTCATTACTCTTCCCGAATAAAACTTTATCAAAAAATGAAACCAGTAATAAATTTGAAAGAGATCAGACATCTAAAATTAGCTTTTGGCTAATCACCTGTTTCAAAGTAATTTTGCTGCGCTAACCATTTAAAACCGGTTAACTTTTTATACTAATTAAATCAACCAATAAAAATAATCAAGTATGGCATACGATGTAATTGTGTTAGGCAGCGGCCCTGGTGGATACCCGGCAGCAATCAGGGCAAGTCAGTTAGGCAAAAAGGTTGCTATTATTGAAAAAGAAAGTCTGGGTGGTGTATGCCTTAACTGGGGATGTATTCCAACCAAAGCGTTACTAAAAAGTGCCAATGTTTATGAGTATGCCAAACATGCTTCTAACTACGGTATTAAAATAGATAACCCCAGTCATGATTTTGATGGTGTTATAAAACGTAGTCGTGGTGTGGCTGACAAGATGAGCAAAGGTGTTCAGTTTTTAATGAAGAAGAACAAGATTGATGTGGTGATGGGCTATGGCAAACTCGTATCGCCAACAAAAGTAGAGGTTACCGCAGCAGACGGTACCAAGCAAATAGTTGAAGCAAAAAATATTGTGATTGCCACAGGCGGCAGGGCACGCCAGTTGCCCAGTATGCCAATTGATGGTAAAAAAATAATTGGTTACCGGGAAGCAATGATATTACCGTCTCCGCAACCAAAAAGCATGATCATTTGCGGCAGTGGCGCTATTGGAAGTGAGTTTGCTTATTTCTACAACACCATGGGCACCAAGGTTACCATTGTTGAGTTTATGCCACGCATTGTACCGGTTGAAGATGAAGACATCAGCAAGGAACTGGAGAAGCAATTTAAAAGACAGGGCATTGAAATAATGACCAATAGTGAAGTACTGAGTGTTGACACGAGTGGCGAAGGAATTAAGGCAAAAATAAAAACACCAGATGGTGAAATTGAACTAACCGCTGATATTTTATTGAGTGCAATTGGTGTGGTTGCCAACCTCGAAAATATTGGTTTGGAAGAACTGGGCATTAAAACAGAAAAAGGAAAAATTGTAAGAGATGTAAACGGCCTTACAAACGTGCCTGGCGTATATGCCATTGGAGATTGTACTCCCGGGCAGGCATTGGCACACGTTGCAACCAAAGAAGGCATCAGCGTGGCAGAACATATTGCCGGTCATCATCCGGAACCAATGGATTACAACAATATTCCTGGTTGTACTTATTGTTCGCCTGAAGTTGCCTCTGTTGGCTATACTGAGAAAGCTGCTAAAGATGCAGGCTTTGAAATTAAAGTAGGTAAATTTCCTTTTATGGCAAGTGGTAAAGCAAGTGCTGCCGGTGCTACCGAAGGTTTTGTAAAAGTAATTTACGATGCCAAATACGGTGAGTTTTTAGGTTGCCACATGATAGGAATGAATGTTACAGAAATGATTGCCGAAGTAGTTGTTGCCCGTAAACTGGAAACTACCGGCCACGAAATATTGAACGCTGTTCATCCTCACCCAACAATGAGCGAAGCATTGAAAGAGGCTACCGCCATGGCTTATGGAGAAGCAACCGATATTTAATAATTTATTGAACGCTATAAATTAAAAAAGGAGAAAAGCAATTTTCTCCTTTTTTAATAATTTACAATACCTGATAAAAACTGGCCTATTCTTTTGTTTGAAATCCCTATAATAAAATACTCCAAATTAATTGATTAACCTCGTTTTTAGTGTCATCATTCATTTCCTGATTAGCAAAATCATCTTTAATTTTCTTGTCTAGAATTGAGTTGAGTTCTTTTGTAGAATAATATTTTTTTGCTGTGGTAGGTTTGATGGTACTTTCATTTACACTATTTACATTTAGTTTGGTTGCCATCATCGAAACATATAAGCGGGGAATGGTAACGCCCAAAATCATACCAGGTAAACCGTTGATGCTGCAGGGACCGCTGCTAACTGTAATTTCATCTGTATAAAACGCAAATACATACACACTGTCTAAAATCTTACCAATTGCTTTACGACAATTGAAGCCCGCAATAAGACGGCTTTCATTTGTAACCTTCCAGTTAATCGTTTGTATGCTGTCTTTTAAATTAAAATGGCTACCCCATTTACTTTTTTGGATAACAGTTTGCCCTGTTGTAAAATCATTGTACCAGTCATTTTCGTCCTCTCCTGCACGCATGAATTCCGGAACTTTTGCTTTCTTTTCGTCATAGTGATCAAACCTGTAAACACTCTTATTGTCTGCAAAAGTAAGGTTGTAATACGCCGTCTTAAACGTCGGCATCTGATCTTTTAACTGATCCCAGAAAACGCCGCTTCCCATTGTCTTTTTTACATTGGTAATTACTTCAAATTCAATTGTTCCTTTACTAACGAATTGTTGTGCGGTCATTTGCAAACCCATTAATAGTAAAACAGCAAAGCATATAATTTTATATTTCATAAAATAGATTTATCAGGTTATTATTTTGTTGGAGCCGGTGCGGTAGCTTTGTTTTTAAAATTCCATGTAAAGCCGAGCATCCAGTATCGTTTTAAACGGTCGTTTCTAATTTCAGATAAAGTATTGCTGTAAAAACTTCTCTCTACACCGGTGTTCTGATTTAAGATATCCCTTAC
>JAYUBR010000838.1:0-1284 GCA_043740775.1 Ferruginibacter sp.
CATTTGGTAATCATTATGCTCCAATATAACCAGGCTGAAATAAATGAAATAGCAATTCCCGCCGCAATAATCCATGGTGGCAGTATCTTTTGAATTCCCAAAAAGAAGCATAAGGCTATTGTTCCAAGCATTATAAACATTATCGGATAATTCACCATCCGGTGGCCTTTTCGTATTGCTTCCTCTACGGTTACAGTTTCGTTCATTTATGGGATTGGGCAATTGAAATTAAACAGAGAATAGTGAAAGTTTACTTAATCCGGCAAAATCTTCACCATCAGATTTTTAAAATAAACTTTGCTTTTGGGATCGTGGCCTTGCAGGGCGAAAGTACCATCAGAAATTTTGCGTGAAGAATCACCAGCACTGCGTTGTACATTTTCGGGTTCGGTATAATCCACCACCGTTTTATCATTGATTTTTATCTGCACTCTTTTTCCCTGCACCTTAATGTATTCCGTGTACCATTCATTGTCTTTTACAAATACTTCTTTCACATCCTGAATGCCATATAAACTACCGGTTCTTCTCCAGTCGGTATGCGAATTGTTTACCTGTACTTCATAGCCTTTGGCAGGCCATCCGCCTTGCTGGTAAACCGTGTGAAAATAGATGCCTGAATTAGATCCGGGCATGGTCATTACATCGGCTTTAAATTCGAAATTTCTAAAATCATGCTGGTGTAGTTCACCGTTGTAAAACAAATGCGCCGTTTCACCATTTACTACAATCATTCCATTTTCAACTTTAAATGTGGCGGCATTGTCGCCTACCTTCCAGTTACTGAGTGTTTTGCCATCAAACAAAGACACCCATTCATCCGCTTTATTGTTTGCAACAAATGCGGTTATCAAAAATAATGCAATACAAATTGCAAAAAGGGAAATGTATTTTTTCATGAAATTTATTTATCAGTAAAAAGAATTGTGTCTACGAATCTACTTTGTTTTGCTAATATATTCTTTTACAAAAGAAGTGCCGTTATATTTTTTAAGTCGATAATAGTTCGGTCATTGCATTTAACCCTAAGGGGTGACATTCAAATTTACTCACCATTCAAACAAATATTTTTCATCATACTCAATTTTAAATGCATTTAAAAAACTGATATACTCCTGCCGGAATGTTTGCTTTTTATGATGTTCTTCCTGGTTTAAAATGTAATTGTATACCTTTTCAATATGTGAATGCGAATAGGAAAAGACACCACAACCACCCTGCCATTGAAACTTTCCTTTCACGGGGTTATGATCGTTTATAAAATTTGATGAATTTTTTTTGACA
>JAYUBR010000839.1:0-1283 GCA_043740775.1 Ferruginibacter sp.
TTCTGGTTAATCAATTACATTTTTTCAACCCGGAAAAAAGATACTGTAATCTCAGAACAAAGCCCATTGTAGGATTAGTTTCTTTTCCATCCTGGCTGCTTTTTGCGATAGCGATGCTCTGATGGATTATATGGATTTTGGAATGGCCATTACTTTTTCTTTAAAGCGGTAAAATACCACTTCCTCATCGCCAACATTTTTATCCAACACCATTCCCGCGGCAATTTTATTTCGGTTACCTACTTTAATGCCTGGTATTGTGGCACTATTAATACCGAACAGGTTTTCTTCTCCAACTATTGTAAAACCAGAAAAACATACATTCGGGCAAATGAAATTATATCTGCCCACCTTAGTGTCATGCCCCATACTGCTTCTTGAATTGATCAATGTAAAATCACCAATGGAAACCTTGGGCCCAATATTTACGCCAGGAGCAATTACCACCCCATTGCCAATTTTTGAAGAGGGGGAAATATAGGCATCGGGATGAATAAAAGTAGTGAACACAGCCCCCAGCATCAAAAAATTTTCAATGATTGGCCGCCTGTATTTTAAATTAGCGATCCCCATGATATAAAAGCAATCCCGGCGAACCTGGTGTGATTGTATCTCCCCCAAAAAAGGAGCAGCAAAATCGTAATTACCGTAGCTCAAGGGATTGTCATCAATAAATCCTTCAATCTCCAAATCAAAATCCGCATTTTTGCTTTTTGCAAAACTAAAATAATCGTCTATTTCGGCACTATGGCCACCGGAACCTATAATGATTACCCTTTTCATTCAATAATATTTTATCAATTTTAGTTGGGAGGAAAGCGCATACACATTAAACAGAAAATTAAGCAGCCGTTTTACCAGCTACCTTGCCGTATATCCACCATCAATCATTAATTGTGTGCCTGTAACCCAACGTCCCGCATCTGAAAGCAGGAATACACAAGCGTTCGCCACATCTTCCGGCGTACCCAAGCCTAAGGGATGTAAACCGGAGATCCGTTCCTTCAGTTCCTCATTCTGGTTGTAATAGGCTTTTTGCGACATGGGTGTGTCCACTACTCCGGGGGCAATACAATTCACCCTTATTTTTTGCGGAGCCAGTTCAATGGCCATTGAACGGGAAGCTGCTAACAATGCTCCCTTGCTCATGCTATACAACACTTTGGCAGATTCACCCACCTGCGACATAACAGAAGTGATGAAAACAATGCTGGCACCACTGGCCGCAACGTATCCGGGCCTTATTAATAACCTGGTAAGATGCAAAGCAGCCACTACATTCA
>JAYUBR010000840.1:0-1282 GCA_043740775.1 Ferruginibacter sp.
AGCGATTGTTAAATAATAAGTAGTACATTTGGCAAAACTATTTTTTATGTTTAGCGATGATGAATTACAAAAAAAGTTCAGTTCTGTATTGCCGTATTTAGATGAAAGTACAGCCCGTTTATATTTGGGTAGTGAGGCTCAGATTTTAGGTAGGGGTGGAAAGCAGCGTGTTGCAAAATTGGCGGGGGTAAGTAGGGTTAGAATAGATAAAGGAATTGCAGAATTGAGTTCTGAAAAAGTAGTAGATAAAAATACTTTATCTCCCAGAATAAGAAAAATTGGAGGCGGTCGTAAAACACATAAACAAAGTAAGTCTGGCCTGATGGAAACATTGGAATCAATCATTAATCCACATACACGTGGCGATCCGATGAAAGTGCTTTTGTGGAGTAGCAAAAGCTTAAGAAATATTGAAGCCGCATTGAAAGAAAAGGGCTATTCGGTGAGCTATGTAACAGTAGGCGATTTACTAAAGTCACTTGGCTATAGTTTGCAGGCAAATAAGAAAACAGAGGAAGGTGGCAAAGACCCTGACAGAAACGAACAATTTGAGTTTATCAATAAAACAGCTACGGTTTTTATGGCTGATAATTCTCCCGTGATATCGGTAGATTGTAAAAAGAAAGAACTGATTGGTAACTTCAAAAATGCAGGCACAGACTGGTTTCCAAAGGGAGATGCTCCAGAAGTAAATGTGTATGATTTTATAGATAAAGAGTTAGGGAAAGCTGTTCCTTATGGTGTTTATGATATAGCTAAAAATGAAGGTTGGGTAAGTGTAGGTATCAGCAAGGATACTGCTACATTTGCGGTAAACAGTATAAGGAATTGGTGGAAGGAAATGGGGAAGGAAAAATATCCTTTAGCAGA
The DNA here is from genome assembly GCA_043740775.1 of Ferruginibacter sp. Lineage (GTDB taxonomy): Bacteria > Bacteroidota > Bacteroidia > Chitinophagales > Chitinophagaceae > Ferruginibacter. The sequence continues at coordinate 871 of JAYUBR010000840.1, forward strand.
TAAGCTTTTAGTGACCGCAGATGGCGGCGGCAGTAATAGTTCTAGAAGCAGGTTATGGAAAACGGAACTACAAACCTTAGCATCAGAGACAGGGATGGAAATACACGTTTGTCATTTTCCGCCGGGAACAAGTAAATGGAATAAAATTGAACATAGAATGTTTTCGCACATAACTAAAAACTGGAGGGCAAAACCGTTAGAAAGTCTGGAAGTGATTGTAAACTTAATAGCAAATACTACCACTCAAAAGGGGCTGATTATCAAAGCAAAGGCTGATAAAAATGAGTATGAAAAAGGAATAAAAATTGATGATGAAACATTACAGAGTATCAATCTAACAAACAAAGAATTTAGAGGAGATTGGAATTACAAGATAAGACCATAAATGTATCATTTAATATTTAACAAACAC
>JAYUBR010000841.1:0-1282 GCA_043740775.1 Ferruginibacter sp.
GCTTTGTTTACCGAAAAATAAAACTGATTTACAAATTGATTTATCAAACCAAAGCCAGTAAAAGAGAAGAGTTTTACTATAAAAATATTTTGCCCCAAAAAAGTATTGATGAGGTGAGGCAAGATGTGGAAAGCTGGGCCGAACAACGTAAAGCAGAAATTGAATTACTGAAAAAAAATGAAGTATACCGCAAGGAATTTTTGCAAAACTTATCGCACGAATTAAAGACTCCCATATTTGCAATACAGGGATATGTAGATACCTTAATAAACGGAGCTCTGGAAAATCCCGAAGTAAACAAAAAATTTTTAAACAGTACTTCCAGGAATATTGACAGACTGGTAAACCTGGTAGACGATCTGGATGAAATATCTAAACTGGAACGTGGCGAACAACAATTGTACAAAGAAAATTTTGTAATACAGGAACTGGTAAAAGATGTGTATGAATCGCTTTTAATTAAAGCAGAAAAAAAACAAATACGCCTGGTGATTAAAAAGGGCTGCGAAGTTCCGCTGACTGTATTTGCGGATAAAGAAAAAATAAGACAGGTACTGATTAACCTGGTAGAAAATGCAGTAAAATATGGCAAACAACATGGCACCATTGAAGCCAGTGCATACAAGATTGATGGTAAAAGAATTTTAATTGAAATAAGTGATGATGGCAATGGTATTGCCGAAGAACATTTGGGCAGAATATTCGAACGGTTTTACCGCACCGATCTTGCACGTAGCCGTAAAGTAGGTGGCAGTGGACTGGGACTTGCGATTTGCAAACACATTGTTGAAGCTCATCACCAGGCAATGCATGTTCGCAGTGCTATTGATGTTGGTACTACTTTTGGTTTTACATTGGAATCTAAAAAAGACGCAAATTAATTAGCTAATTAGCTAATTTGATAATTAGCTAATTACAAAACCGCATAGTCTTCATTTTACGAAACGTTGTTTTCATTAGCAAATTAGCACATCAGCAAATTAGCTAATTTGCTGATGTGCTAATTATTAAGGGTTTAGTAACGTATTGTTTACAATTGCTACACATTGTATTGTGAACTTTACATTTAACTATATCCGTTGATAAAAAGAAAACTTGATGTAGCAGTAATCTCCGATGTTCACCTTGGTACTTATGGATCCCGTGCCAATGAATTGTCCCGCTACCTTTCCACCATTGATCCCTCCATCTTAATTTTAAACGGTGACATAATCGACATCTGGCAGTTTAGTAAAAAATACTGGCCGCCAGGCCATATGCAGGTAATTAAACAAATTACAAG
>JAYUBR010000842.1:0-1282 GCA_043740775.1 Ferruginibacter sp.
GTGCTGTTTTCTTCTGTCCAAAGCATCGTTTCATTAATGGGTTCTTCTACTCTTGTTCTTCCCAGCGCAGCTACAGAACTTACGTACACCATTTTACGAATGCCTGCATTCAGCGCCGCATTTACTATGTTGGCAGTACCTTCTATATTTATTTTAAACAATTCATTTTTACGCCTAGGGTTAAATGTAACCATGGCGGCACAATGGTAAATATCTGTAATGCCCTGCTGCATTAGTGCTTCCAGTCCAACCACATCTAAAATATCGCAGGGTACCTGTGTTAAAAGAGAAGAATTAAAAGATGACAATAAAGTTCTGTTGTAGATAGCCACCACTTTTTTATCCTGTGCAAGCAATTGCGTAATTACTTCTTTACCCAGTAAACCACTGCCACCTGTAACAAGAATCATAATTAGATGTTATGTTTAGCAGCGAAGATAATCTCAATCTTTGAAAGGTTCCTGCACCTGTTGCTGCAATAATTGTTTTCCCTTTTTAAAAATAAAATACTTTTAGCTGATTGTGTTGATTTTCTTTAAAAAATCTCAAACCACATAACAGTAAACCAACACCGGATACAGAAATTAAAATATTTCAGTGCCGAAAATTAGATTCAATTCCATTCTTTCATTTCTACAGATCAGGCTGCGGCCTGATCCTACGCCTTAATTTTTTTTTGTTGCCTGTTGTTTGGCTTCTGCTTTCATTTTATCATTTGCAGTAACCGCAAACTCTACACGGCGATTAGCAGCCCTTCCTGCATCAGTGCTGTTATCTGCTTTGGGCTGGGTTTCACCATACCATTTAATGGTTAACCGGTTAGATGAAATACCCTCTCCTTTTATAAAATTACCCACCGCATCCGCCCGTCGTTGCGACAGGGACAAATTATATGGAGAGGTACCTACATTATCTGTATGCCCTTCAACTAAAATATTTGTTTCAGGATACTGGTTAAATATTTTTACAAGTTTAGCCAAAGCCAGTCTTGAATTGGAGGAAATATTAAATTGATTGGTACCAAAGAAAACACCTGCTGCAGAACCGTCCGGATTCTTTTCATCAAAAGTTACATTGATGCCTTCTTCCACCCTTGTAACTTGAGCCCCCGGCACTTCTGTTTTAATTGCTTCCGCCTGCCTGTCCATTTTATCGCCAATTAATCCACCTGCCACACCGCCTACTACCGCTCCTATCAGCGCACCCAAAACAGTATTGCTTTTCTTACCAACATTGTTGCCGATAATTCCGCCCACCGCAGCACCTCCGGCGGCGCCCACCG
>JAYUBR010000843.1:0-14052 GCA_043740775.1 Ferruginibacter sp.
AACAACCGCATCATGAAAAGCATCTTTTACAAAGGGTGATTCATTTGCATAACCAAATACTCTTTCCGTATTGGTTTCATTTTCCGTCATCAGCGTTTCATCCGTAGCCTGATGGTAAAAAAAATAACTGCCCAACTTGTCGTGCGTGGCTTTTACAAAGCCGGCGTTTGTTAGTGGTGGCTGTTTTTGCAACAATGGTTTTTGTAACGTATCACCAAACAGCCAGCGGTTGCGAAACCACAGTGTAGGTAATACTACAATGGCTGCGGCTTCGTTGCCCCTGTTGGTAATTTTTATTTCAATACAAATATCTTCTTCAGCATGTTTAGCATATTTTACCCTTACATCAAAATAACTATTTTCGTTAAAGATGCCGGTATCCAATAACTCAAATTCGGTTGCTGTTTTTGGAAGGCTGCCATTTATATTCACCAGTTGTTCATAAGGAAAAGCAGCCTGTGGATATTTGTACAAATATTTCATGTACGAATGGGTGGGTGTATTATCAAGATAATAATACAGTTCTTTTACATCCTCACCATGATTGCCTTCGGTATTGGTTAAGCCGAATAAGCGTTCTTTTAAAATTGCATCTTTACCATTCCACAGGGCGATGGAAAAACATAAATTCTGGTGCATATCACAAATGCCTGCAATGCCATCTTCTCCCCAGCGGTACACCCTGCTTCTTGATTGTTCATGCGTAAAATAATTCCAGGCATCACCGTTGGCACTGTAATCTTCCCTCACGGTTCCCCATTGCCGTTCACTGAGATAAGGCCCCCATTTTTCAAGTGGTATTTCTTTTTGTGCATTGGCATCAAGGCGTTGCTGTTCGGCAGAAATATTGTTTGATTGCATTGTTGTTTTTTGGGAATATTCTGATATTTTTTGTAATAGCATTTACTCCTGATTTAAAAAGTAACGCTATCGCTGGTTAAATGAATATTAGTTGTACGTTTAAAATTTATGCATTTCATTGACCACACCCAAACCCTCTCCAAAGGAGAGGGCTTTAGAGCTCACAAAATTTGCATTCCGTTATCTCCCCCCGATTTATCACTATGCTTTAGATTCCTTTACAGTAAAGCATTTTATTTTAATACGGCATTCGGGATTAGGTACGATTAGCCACCTGTTGAAAAGCCTTCAAACACGGTCATTCCGCCGTCAATAAACATGCTTGCACCAGTGATGTAATCACTGTCATCGCTTGCTAAAAATACAGCGAGCTTGCCGATGTCTTCCGGCACGCCAATGCGGTTGTACGGAATCAGCGTCATCAAACTATTGTATGCTTCCGGTGTATCCCAGGCAGATTTGTTGATGGGTGTTTTAATGGCACCGGGACAAATACTGTTAACACGAATTTTTTCTCTGCCATATTCCTGCGCCAGGCTTTGCATCAGCATTTTAATACCGCCTTTGCTGGTAGCATAGTTGGCATGGCCACCCCAGGGAATCAGTTCATGCACACTGCTCATACAAATAATTTTTCCGCAGGCAACAGAACGCTCCGGTACAATGCCTCTGCGTAAAAATTCTCTTACGGCTTCCCTTGCACATAAAAACTGACCGGTTAAATTGATGTCTATCACCAGTTGCCATTGGGCCAACGTCATTTCATGAAACTTTGCATCCCTTTGCAGGCCGGCATTGTTAACTAAAATATCTATTGTTCCAAACTGTTGTACGGCTTGCTGAAACATACTGATCACCTGGTCTTCTTTGCTAACATCGGCTTGTATAGCCAAAGCATTGCTGCCAAAAGATTTTATTTTTTCTACTACCGCATTCGCTGCATCCGGATTTACTACATAGTTCACCACTACATTGGCACCGGCTTCGCCCAGTGAAATGGCCACCCCTTCACCAATGCCCGAATTGGCACCTGTTACCAATGCTGTTTGTCCGCTTATTTTTTTTTCTGCCATATTTATATTTTGTTTGTTGAAGAAAAGTTTTACCGGTATTTTATTTTGTACACTAAAATGATGCAGGCAAATATCAATGTTACCGCATTGGCAATCATTATGGGCATGTTGTTACTAAAAAGCCCGAAGAGAAACCACAGTAAAGTACCCAATGCAAAAAGAGAATACATAAAAAGCGATATGCCACTGGTGTTTTTTGTTTGAATCGTTTTTATAGCCTGTGGCAAAAAAGATGCTGTAGTTAATATTGCGGCAGCAAAGCCTGTGATGGTAATTATATTCATGTGTGTTTAATAAGTTATTAACCTTGCCTGGTTTGCTCTCCAAATTCGAGCCATAAGTTAAGACATTTCAATGTACAGCGGAATTAGGTTAACGGGTAGTTATTGTAACAATTTAAAAGATACAATAATCCTGGTGCATGCCGGTCATTTTAAAATAATGGTATCGCAATCCTGTCTTTTCAAGGCAGGCATCTAGTACATCAACCGTAAAAATCAATTTGCTAATACTTCTATAACATGCTGGTAACATTTTGTTAAAGGCGGGTTCGTCAAAGACAAATTCAAAAAAAATAAAAATAGTTTAATAAATAATTTGCACTTTTTTAATATCAATTCCAACCTGATTTTTAGTAACAATATAAATTTTCTTAAGTACATAGAAGCGTGTATATTAGTTTTGAAAACGCAACAATATGGCTGGAAAAAATAAATCTCCTGAATTAAACGCAGACGGGCGTGTATGGATTACCACTGCCGAAGGTAAGTTTATTGGTAAGGGCCGCATAGAATTGATGGAAAAGATCAAACAACTGGGATCAATAAGGCAAGCTGCTGCAGCCATGGAAATGTCGTACAGGCAGGCCTGGCAATTGATTGATGATATGAATACCAGGGCCAAAACTGCATTGGTTATTTCTCAACGTGGCGGAAAGGGTGGTGGAAATGCAGTTGTTACGAAAGAGGGGCAAGCTATTATTAAACGCTTCAATTCGTTTAACCAAAGGTTTCAAAAATTTTTATTGCAGGAAGCGAAAAAATTTAATCTGTAAAATTTTTTTATATCTCTTTAATCTTTTAATTTCAATCGTTATTCCTTTGTATGAATAACGGGAAGGCGGAATAAAATGTATGATGAAATTTTTTACCACTACGCTGATTGCATTTTCTGTTATGGTATGCGCAACTGCGCAGGAAAATAATGCGGCTAAAAAAATAACAACTGACTCCATCTCACTTTTAAATGAGTTGGTGGTGACGGCGTCAAGAATACAGGAAAAAATAGTACAATCCCCAGTGAGTATAGAAAAAGTTGACGTACAATATTTTAAAAATTCCGCAGCCCCTTCGTGTTTTGATGCGCTGGAAAATGTAAAAGGCGTACAAATGATTGTGCCCGGCATGGGCTTTAAGGTAATTAATACAAGAGGTTTTGCCAATACCACCAATGTACGTTTTGCGCAATTGGCAGATGGCATGGATATACAGGCGCCACATATTGGCGCTCCTATAGCGAATGCACTGGGCCCAGGCGACCTCGACATAGAAAGCGCTGAAATTATTACCGGTACTGCTTCTGCTTTATATGGTATGAACACCATCAACGGCCTTGCAAATTTTATTACAAAAAGCCCCTTTACCAGCCAGGGCATTAGTGTACAGCAAAAAGCCGGTGTCAATCATTTATCAGATGACAACAGTGCTGCAAAAATATTTTCTGAAACAAGCATCCGGATAGCAAGAGCACTTTCTCCAAAATTCGCTTTTAAAATAAACGGCACTTTTACCAAAGGGTACGACTGGATAGCAGATGACCATACCGATCTTAACGCATCTGCCAATGCAACCTTGTCTTTAACGGGTATTAATAATCCTGCAATGGATCCAGTAAACGGCTATGGTAATGAATCATCCAACAGAAGAACGCTTACACTGCAAGGCAAAAATTATGTAGTTGCCCGAACAGGTTATTATGAAAAGCAGGTAGCTGATTACGGGCTTCAAAATGCCAAGGCTGATGTGGGATTGTTTTATAAAATCAACAACGATGCAGAACTGTCATACACTTACAGGGTGGCTGTAATGGACAATGTTTATCAACGATCCAACAGGTTTAGGTTGGAGAATTATACCGTGCAGCAACATGGGGTAAAACTAAAAACAAAGTCGGTAACAGTACAGGCTTACTGGAACCGGGAAAATACCGGTGACTCCTACAACCTGCGCTCCATGGCTGAAAATACCGATAAGGCATTTAAGAGCGACGACAATTGGTTTAAGGATTACACCAGCAGGCTCAATTCATCCTTATCGGGCGGTGCAGCGATTGTGAATGCCTTACAGTTCGCACGTTCGTTTGCAGATTCAGGCAGGCTTCAACCCGGAACAGCAAAATACGAGGCGGTATTTAACAAGCTAAAAAACATAAACAACTGGGATTCAGGCGCAGCACTAAGGGTTAAGGCAAACCTGGTTAATATAGATGGACAGATCAATTTAACGGACGATTTACTGGCAGGCTTTAATCGTATTACCGGAGTAGAATTGCTGACAGGTTTTGATTACAGAACCTATGTTGTTATACCCGATGGAAATTATTTTATAAACCCTGTTGCCGGTAAAAATTATGATAACCTGGTGTATGGAAAAGCCGGTGCATTTATTTCGGCTACAAAAGAATTGTTTAAAAAGAAATTAAAAGCAGGCGTATCGCTGCGTGCCGATAAGAACGATTATTTTTCAACAACCTGGAACCCGCGTTTTACTTTGGTATATTCTCCGGCGTTTAAAAATAATTTCAGGATAGCCTGGCAGAGTGGTTCAAGGTTTCCAGGTTTGTTCGAAGGTTTTTCCAATGTAAACAGTGGAGGTGTTAAAAGAGTTGGGGGCTTGAAAGTAATGTCAAGCGGCGTGTTTGAGAACTCTTGGTTAAAATCATCTATTGATGCATTCCAGGCTGCTGTTACAAAAGATGTAAACACAACGGGTATTTCAAAAAATGAGGCCATCAAAATAAATGCAGGCCTGCTTATTAAAAACAGTTACACTTATTTAAAGCCTGAAAATATAAAGTCTGTTGAGATGGGGTATAAGGGTATTTTTCTACAGTCTAAATTGTTTATAGATATTGATTTCTATTACAACATTTATCATTCCTTTATAGCGCAGGTGGAAGCGAGCGTACCCAAAACACAGCAACCGGATTCTATTGCATTTTACCTGAATGATAAAAAATTGCAGGACCGTTACCGGCTATGGACAAATTCAAAAACTACGGTGTATAATTATGGTGGCAGCGCTGGCATAAAATATAATTTTAGTAAAGGGTTTTTGATTGGCGCCAATGTATCTTATGCCTCACTTGATAAGAAAACCAGAAACGACGGGTTAGAAGATGGCTTCAATACGCCAAAATGGATGACCAATATTTCTGTATCAAATCCGTATTTGTATAAAAATTTTGGTGCTGGTATTACATACAAATGGCAGCGCAGTTATTACTGGCAATCCTTTTTGGTAAACGGGCAGGTACCTGCTTACCATACTGTTGACATGCAGGTAAATTATGGATTTACCAAACCTCAGCTCGGTTTAAAACTGGGTGCGTCTAATTTATTCAATAAATATTATTATTCATTTTTAGGTGGTCCGCATGTAGGGGGATTTTATTACCTGACATTGACTTGCGCTGTAGATCGTAAATAAGATAATTCCAACAAGACAGTATCCTCAAAGCCAGGGTAGGGCAATTATCCCAATCAGAATTTCTCCAACATTACAAAGTAGTTTAGTGCTAAATTTAGCCAATGAAGTTGTTGGTGGTAGAAGATGAATTAAGCCTGTTACAAAGTATAACCGAATACTTTGAGCAGGAATATTTTGCCGTTGAAGGAGTGAGCACGTATGCTGAGGCCATTGAAAAAATAGAAAGTTTTACTTACGCTTGTATTATCCTTGACATCAACCTGCCCGATGGCAGCGGGTTACAACTGTTGCATCACCTGCGCCGGTTTAAAAAAGATGATGGCGTTATTATCATCTCTGCAAGAAATTCAGTGGAAGATAAAATTGACGGCCTGAACCTGGGCGCCGATGATTATATCATTAAACCATTTCATTTGTCGGAATTGAACGCCAGGGTAAAGGCGTTGATTCGCAGAAAATATGGGCATGGAGTGAACACACTTGAATTGGGAAATCTTCAGTTGGATTTATTGTCGCGGTCTGCCACCTGCAGCAACCAGCCACTTGTACTTACAAAAAATGAATTTGATTTGCTGGTGTTTTTGTTGAACAATAAGAACAGGGTAGTAAGCAAGCAGGCCATCGCAGAACATATTTACGGAGACGAGGCAGACAATATGCCTTCCTTCGATTTTGTGTATTCGCACATAAAAAACCTGAAGAAAAAACTGAAGGACAAATGCTGCGATGACATTGTGCAAACCGTGTATGGATTAGGTTATAAGTTATCTGTATGAGCAAACGATTATTACAAAGAAACACCCGTTTTTTATTGGTATGGCTTCCGGTTGTATTGATCGTTTGCTGCATCGTATTTTATGTGCTGATGCGAATGCAGGCCCATCACATGCAGGAAAAACAATTGTTGTTAAAACAGCAAAATGTATGGAACACATTTGCAGCAAAACAGGGAAATATAGAAAGACATATTGCCGGCGAGTATGATATCGTTGAAGGGAATGGGGAAAGATCAACCGCACTCAATGAACTCACAGATACCATCCTTTACAACGCCGATAGAAAGGCGACGCTACCTTTCCAGGCACTTACCAGCCAGTTTGTTTGGAATGGCGGCAGTTATCAAATCACTACCTATGTTTCATCTACAGAAATTAACCATCTTATCATCAAAGTATTTTTGATTGAAACGGTTATTTTATTTTTGTTGCTCATCGCAATTGTTTTTTTAAATAAAAAAAGTTCCGGCTTGTTATGGCAACCTTTCTTTTCAACAGTAAAAAAAGTAAATGCGTACGACATCACCAAAGCATCGGCTTTATCATTGCCATCAGTAACCGGCACCACGGAATTTGATGAATTAAATAAAGTAGTCAATAATTTAATCGGCAATGTAAATACTGCTTACCTCCATCAAAAGCAATTTATTGAAAATGCTTCGCATGAAATGCAAACACCTTTGGCCATCATCCGGTCAAAACTGGAGTTACTGATCAACCAGCCCAACATCACTGAGAAATCGGCAACGCTGCTGGCAGACATAACAGAAGCCAACGATAGGCTGAGCCTGATGTACCGTACACTATTGCTGCTGGCAAAAATTGAGAACAATCAGTTTCCGGATACGGTTGCAATCAATGTATCAGAATTGCTCACTCATACCCTGATTAATTTTAAGCAGTATTATGATGATTTTCCGGAAGTGGAAGAACAGATCCAACAGGATGTTATTGTACATGCGAACCGGTCATTGATTGAAATAATGATTTCCAACCTGGTTAAAAATTCAATTGAACACAATGTAAAAGGAGGAAAAATTTCAATGTCGTTATCTGCAACAAATCTCACCATTAAAAATAGCGGCTTACCATTGCAGGTTGATGGAGAAGAATTGTTTGAGCGTTTTAAAAAAGGATCGCACCAAGCAAAAACTACCGGCCTGGGGCTGGCATTGGTTAAACAGATTTGTACGCTTTACCACTATAATGTAAAATATCAGTTCATGGAAGGATGGCATACGATAACCATAATATTGTGTTAAGGATGCAGTCAGAATTTCTACAAAATCGCCGCTTAGTTTTGAGCTGATAAAAAACCGGTGAACAAAGCATGAATCATTACGCGAAATTATTTGTATTTTTTACAGCATTATTGATTTGCTTTAATGCAGCAGCGCAAACAACAGATACCCTGGTAAATTTGCGGGGAGCTGTGCAGCTTGCAGCACAGCGCTATCATCTGTTAAAAGCAGCCCAGTACGAACTGGATGCGGCCAACAAATACACGGATGTGGTTAAGTACAGCAAGATACCTTCCATTGATGCAGGCTACCAGGTAGGGCTGGGCACAGCCAATAACCTGACCGGTATATTTTATCCGGGTAACCTGTTACCGATGAGTGGTCCGCCCTCTGCCAGTAACAATTACCGCCCTGCTACCGGTAGTGCTGCCAGTGTTTTATTAAACTGGCAGGCCATTACATTCGGACAAAGAGATGCACAGATAAATGTATCTATCGAAGAAGCCAATGCAAAAAAATCAGCACTCAAACAAGCCACATTTCAACACACCATCAATGTCATCAGTACCTACCTTGATTTACTGCTTGCTTATGATATGGTAAACATCCAACAACGCAATATAGAGCGCAACCAGGCCAACCTGCGGCAAAGCCGGGTGCTGGTAAACATCGGCATCAAACCAGGCGTTGATACTGCGTTGTTTTTATCAGAATTATCAAAAGCGAAAATTGATCTGCTAAACGCAAAAAGACAATTGCAGGTGTATCAGTTGCAATTGTCTCAATTGATTGTAACGGATGCATTGCCTGTTCCGAAAGACACTGCTTTTCTACAGCGCTTGCCTGTAGCAGTTACTGTTGCAGACAGCTCCTTCGAAAATACACCTCTTATACAATTTGGTCAAAGCCAGTTAGCGTTGAGCCAGTCAAAAACCTTGTTGCTGAAAAAATCATTTTTACCCAAGTTAAATGTATGGGGATCGGGCTTTGCCCGTGGTTCAGGGTTTCAGCCTAACGGTACCATTAAAACCTTTGATGGGTTGGGATTGAACCGTTTTAATTATGGTGCAGGAGTACAACTTATTCTCCCCCTCATGAAATATGGCGAAGTAAAAAGACAATTGTTGCAACAGGATTTTTTATCCAAAGCCGCGGAAGAAAAAATAGCGGAAAGCAACGCCTTACTCACAACGCAGCAACGGATTGCCAATACTACTTTTGATAATAGCATTGCCGTTGCAAAAGAAACCCAACAACAGTTAAAATCCGGCCAGTATGCTTTTAACGCCATGCAGATTCGCTATAACACTGGCCTGGTAAATTTTGCTGATTTAATTCAAACACAATACAATCTGGTAAAGGCAGAATTAGACATCAAAAAATCATATTGGGATGCCTGGAAAGCGCTGCTGTTGCAGGCTGCAGTGAAGGGGGATGAAAACAGTTTTTTAAATGCCATTCAATAACCATTATGATTAAATTAATACAATTCGCACTTCGTAAACCTGTCACCATATTAGTATTGGTGTTGGGTATTATTATATTTTCTGTATTGGCCATCCGGAAATCTGCAGTGGATATTTTTCCCACAATAAATGCCCCAACAATTTATGTAGCGCAAACTTATGGTGGGCTTTCACCGCAACAAATGGAAGGCTATATTACCTCTTATTACGAGTATCATTTTTTATACATCACCGGAATTAAAGCGGTGGAGAGTAAATCCATACAAGGTCTGTCATTGATCAAATTGCAGTTTCATGAGGGCACTGATATGGCCAATGCCATGGCCGAGACTGTATCGTATGTAAGCCGTGCCCGTTCCTTTATGCCGCCCGGTACATTGCCCCCTTTTGTAATGCGCTATGACGCAGGTTCCGTTCCCGTTGGCCAGTTGGTGTTCACAAGCGAAAGCCGTTCGCTGAATGAAATACAGGACCTGGCTTTGTTTAAAGTGAGGCCGATGTTTGCTGCGTTGGAAGGTGTATCTGCGCCGCCCCCGTTGGGTGGTAATCAAAAAACAATTGTAATAAAAGCCGACCCGGAAAGATTAAGAAGTTACAATTTAACAGCCGACGAAGTTGTGGCTGCGATTGCTAAAAATAATTCCATTTTGCCCGCAGGAAATATCAGGGTGGGAGATAAAGCAGTCATTACACCATCCAACAGTGTGGTAGATGATTTTAAAGAACTGGAAAACATAGCGGTGAAAAATGTGGATGGAACACCGGTGTATGTGAGAGATGTTGCAGCCGTAACTACAGGGGCAGATATTACCACCGGTTATGCATTGGTAAATGGTAAAAGAACAGTTTATATTCCGGTAACAAAAAGAGCGGATGCTTCTACATGGGATGTGGTGAAGGCTGTAAAAAAGGCTTTGCCTGATATGCAGGCCGCCATCCCGGAAGATATCAAAGTATCTTACGAGTTTGACCAGTCTGGTTATGTAAGTAATTCATTGCAAAGCTTATTGTTTGAAGGTTTGGTGGGTGCATTGCTCACGGGCTTAATGGTGCTGTTGTTTTTAAGAGACTGGAGAAGCGCTTTGATCATTGTTATAAACATCCCGCTGGCATTGCTTACTTCGGTTATTGCATTGTATTTATGCGGGCAAACCATCAACATCATGACCTTAGGCGGTTTGGCTTTGGCAGTGGGTATATTGGTAGATGAATCTACCGTTACCATAGAAAACATTCATCATCATTTGGAAATGGGCAAAGCCACTTCCAGGGCCATCTGGGATGCCTGTAAAGAAATTGCGGTACCCAAATTACTGATCCTGTTAAGTATCCTGTCGGTATTTGTTCCTGCATTGTTTATGACGGGTGTACCTAAATCTATGTTCCTTCCGTTATCCATGGCGGTTGGGTTTGCTATGATTGCTTCTTTCTTATTATCACAAACTTTAGTACCGGTGCTGGCAAATTGGTTAGTAAAGGATGGCCACACCAAAACAACAAAAGATAATTTGTTTGCAGTAAAAAAGCAGTTAACAAATTCCATACAAAAATCAACGAAAGGAAGTGTGATTATTGTTCCGGTTATGCTGATTACATTGCTGCTGCTTGCATGGCTTGGGTATAAAAAAAGCGGTACAGAAATATTTCCTAAAGTAGATGCAGGGCAAATGCAGGTGCGGTTGCACCTGCCTGCAGGAACAAGAATTGAACGCACAGAAGATGCCACTAAAAAAGCCCTGTCTATCATTGACAGCTTTGTTGGAAAGGACAAGGTGGCTATCACTTCGGCGTATGTTGGGTTGCATGGACAATCCTATGCCATCAGCCCTATCTTTCTTTATACAAGCGGTCCGCATGAAGCGTTGATAAAGGTGAATCTTGCAAAGGGCACTGGTATAAATATTGAAAATTTAAAAGAACAATTGCGTTCGGCAATCCCAAAAAACATTCCTGATGCAGCCTTGTCTTTTGAACCGGCAGATTTGGTTGACCAGGTAATGAGTCTCGGCACCAACAATCCGATAGAGTTGGTGGTGCAGGAAAAAAATTTAGTACAAAGCCGGGAGATTGCTGAAAAGCTAAAAGGTTCTTTAAACAAAATTGATTACCTGCGGGATGTGCAGATTGCACAACCATTAGACTATCCAACGTTGCAAATTAATTATGACCGGGCAAGAATGGGCCAGATGAATATAACGGTTGACCAGGCAGGAAAATCAGTTACGGAAGCCACCTCATCCAGCAGGTTAATACAGCCTGTTTACTGGTTAGATAAGGCAGCAGGCACCGCTTACCAGGTGCAGGTAGAATATCCACAAATGGGGATGAACAGTGCCGAACAATTGGACCAGGTTCCAGTGGGCAAGTCAAATGAAAATGCCATTCATTTAAGAGATATTGCTGAACTAAAAAAAGGGAACTCTATCGGTGAATATGACCGCATTAACCAGCAACGGTTTATCACCATTACCGCAAACATTCACCATAAGGATTTAGGTACTGCTGTGAGTGATGTCAACAACAGCATCAAACAATTGGGCGAATTGCCGGCAGGTGTAAAAGTATACCTGCGTGGACAATCAGATATGCTCACTCAAACCATCAATGAATTATCGCTTGGTGTATTATTGGCCATTGTAATGATTGGTTTACTGCTGGCGGCTTATTTTCAATCTTTCAAATTGGCACTTACTGTATTGGCCGTTTTTCCGGGTGTACTCGCAGGTTCCATGCTGCTGTTGTGGGTTACCGGCAACACACTCAACATACAATCGTTTATGGGTAGCATTATGGCCATTGGTGTGGCGGTTGCCAATGCTATTTTATTAGTGTCCAATGCAGAGCTGATTCGTTCACAACAAACCAATACAAGCATGATTGGTGCACAGGCTGCAGCCAACCGTTTCAGGCCCATAATCATGACAAGTCTTGCAATGATTGCCGGTATGATCCCCATGGCCATTGGCTTTGGTGAAGGCGGTAAACAAACAGCTCCGCTCGCCATCGCAGTGATTGGTGGCTTATTGTTCAGCTCGCTGATCAGTTTGTGGTTTATACCATTGGTATACGATTTGGTAATGGGCAATAAAAAATCAATCAACACATCGTTGGACCCGAATGATGAAAATTCAATTTATTATGACAACAACATTTAAACATATCGTCCGCATGAGAATTTTTATACCGCTTGCTGTTTTGGCAATCTTTACATCTTGCAACCAGAACGAATCAACAACTGCTGCAAAAAAGCAGGAAACAAAAACTGATACCGTAAAAGCATTTGTACTGGCAATGGATTCGGCACAAAAAACAATTGTGTTGCCCGGCGATTTATTGCCCAACGAAAATGTACAAATCAGGGCGAAAGTGCAGGGTTATATCAGCAAAATAAAAGTTGATATTGGTTCTAAAGTGAGCAAAGGACAGGTGCTGGCATTGATAGATGCACCGGAACTAAATACCAGGGTACAGGAATTAAACGCCAAAGAAAGAGCCGCCCAATCCCGGTATCAATCCAGCAAAGATTATTACGAACGGATTGGCACTGCATCCAAATCAGATGGGGTGATAGCTATATCAGAACTGGAACGTACAAAAAATCAAATGCAGGCAGATGAAGCCGAATATAAAGCGGCACAATTTGCTTCATCATCCAACAGGCAAATTGGAAATTATCTCGCCATCGTTGCGCCCTACAGCGGCATCATCACCAAAAGAAATATCAATGTTGGTTCGTTTGTGGGAAGCACCAACGAAAAGCCATTGTTTGAAATTGAAGACGACAAACTGTTGCGTTTGAGAGTGGCCATTCCTGAAGTGTACACCAATGCTGTATTGGTTGATAACAGTGGCGACTTAACAACCAGGTCTTTCCCAGATAAAAAGTTTAAGGCAAAGCTGGTGCGTAAATCCGGCAGTATAGACAATGATACCCGCAGCGAATTGTGGGAGTTTGAAATACCCAATACCAAGGGGGAATTAAAGGCAGGCAGTTATGCAGATGTAAAGCTACATTTCCTGCGGACGCAGCAATCATTGGTAGTGCCAACATCTGCGGTAGTGACTACTTTGGAAAAAAAGTTTGTAATAAAAGTATCCAACAATACAATGCAATGGATTGATGCAAGAGCAGGCTTTAATATGGGTGATAAGCAGGAATTGTTTGGGGAATTAAAAGTCGGCGATACATTGGTGTTGAAAGGAAATGAGGAATTGAAAGCGGGTACAAAAGTTGCTATTAAACTATCTAAATAAATAAACATCATGAAAAAAGTATTACTGCTCTCTGCGTTATTGTCAACGCTGGCAATCCTTTCTAAAACTGCTGTGGCGCAGGCGAAAACAATGGATGAAAAGCAAAGCAAATTTAGTCCGTTGGATATTGCGACCATTAACGGGTAACAGGAAAGAAGGGCAAAGAGAACAATGGTGAATATAAAATTACAATTCCTCAAAACGATTTGAATGTAGAAGTAGATGGCTTGACTCATCCTGAAAAAAGTTTACACTTTTGTTAATTAATCCTGTTATAAATATACAGCGCCTGTCTGATTGTTTTAAAATTTCAATCTGCTGTTTCATAAAGCGTGTCGGCCAGCCAGTGTTATTTTCTTTATACAATTATTTATTGCAACGAAGGATTATCCTTTTCAATTGCTGCCACAGTCGCTATGGAATATTTCAAATTATAGCGATAAGGTACATAGTATTAAAAAAAAGTTCTTTCAACAGTCCAGTAAGCCGCAATAACTGCGATGATGATGGACAAGGGAATTACTATTTTCTTTCTGTAAAAAGGCTTGTCGCTAAAAGGAATTCCAATTAAAAAACAGGCGGCTAATATCACAGTTATCTGACCCAGTTCTACGCCCAGGTTAAACATCAATAAAGAACTTAAGTAAGAATTTTGCGGAAGGCCCAGTTGGGTT